>JAPPAB010000085.1 GCA_026705765.1 Gemmatimonadota bacterium | reverse complement strand
CATATTGATTGTGCAAAAAACGGCAACGACTGCTTCACCGACATCTGGCGAGAACTTTCCTGTGTCCGCGAAGTGATGGGCCTTGACTAAAACCTTCAAGCGACTGACGTGAAGGAGATTTGTGACGGCTGAAAAGGCAACGGGCTAAAAGCTATTTTCCCGAATCTGATGCTCTCCTGGGTTCAATAGGGATACCCCGGTCGGCCTTCCATTTTCTGAGGGCTTGTCCCCATTTGCCCGGTCTGGCGTCTTCAGGATTCAGGATCTTCTTGTCAGCGTTGTACTTAAATCCCTCAAGGGTCACATTTTCGATATCGACGCGATACGTTCCATTGGTGTAATCCTTTACCGCCCCGATCGATGGCCCATCAAAGAATTTTGTGACTTTCCTGAGTCGCAGATCGTCGTAGTATTCTTCCGGAATATTCATCATTTCGTGTGTTTTTACCTGCGCATCTTTCCCAAAAATCGCGTGAATATTTTTGATGGAACACCCATCGGCAAAGCGTCCGGGTTTCGCGTCGGGATTTCTCGCCTGTTCGGCCTTCTTGACGTTCCCCTTGCCTATGGTGACCGCATATGTACTGCTTTTGGACGTGACGCCATCGACATGAACCAATCCATTGTTCGCGCTGTGAGGTCCAAGCATGACAGCACAGCGGCCATTTTCGGAGGTGATGTTTCTGGCTGTAATGTCGTAAACTGCCGTGTGATCTCCCACTGCCCCCGTCTCGAGCCTCAAGGTGACGCCGCCCTTTGCATAAAGATCTTCGAAGTGCAACGATTGTGCGCCGTGTAACTGGACGAGTCCATATCCCGGACTGGCGTTAAAGATGCGACAATTTCGGATCGTTCCATCGGTTGCGCGAGATATCTCCCAATGTTTCACATTTTCGTTGCGTGACCGTGTGGGAGTCATTGTCAACCCGCAATAGACCGTGAAGTTATCTTTTATGTCGAGGTCGGAGATAAGGAAATTTCTGACCATTCTGCACAAGACGGTGCGGATGCCCTCTTCTTCCCGCCGCTCCCGGTCGGAATAATCAACGATGAACCGTCCGCCGAGTCCCCGAATGCTGACGTTTTCAATAAATTCATTTCCCCTTTGCTTAGGTCCCCTCCCGGATGTATCCTCATAGTCCAGGATGAAAACAACTGTTTTTGTCCCTTCTGCCCAATGGGGCTTAATGACCGTATTTTTTTCGATCAACAGGTGTACATTCGATTTGAGATAGACTTTTGCAAAACGATAGGTTCCTTTCGGAATAATAAGCCGTCCACCGCCTGCGGCTGCGACGTCGTTGATCGCCTTCTGAAAAAGTGCACTCTGGTTGGTTTTTGCACCGTCATCGACCAGGCCGTAATCGGATTTGAGGTTTTTCACAAAACCGTTTGGGTCCATGGTTTCCTGGTATCTGGCCTCGGCTGTTGTGACCCAAGAGATAAGCGCGAGGGTCATGAAACCGAGTATCAAGGTGAGCTTCATAATAGATTCTCCTTGTTTTATATCAGTGTTCAGTGGTTTTTTGAGAATTCCCCGTCGGGCGTGGTTCTGCATTATGTTTTGGCAACCAGGCTGCCAGTTCTCGTTTGACGGAAACATACGCTTCCCGATCTGCCAGATTGTGGAACTCTTGCCCATCGTTTTGATGGTCGTATAATTCTTCCGAGCCGTCTTCATATCGGATATAACGCCACCTATCCGATCTTATTGCATGGTTATTGAATCCCTGTGTACAGACCACTGCTCGATGGGTCTGTTCCTCGGGGTTGTGCAACAAAGGGACCAGACTCACGCCATCGAAATCTCCTGATATTTTTCCGCCAGACAATTCGATCAGTGTGGGATAAATATCGAGCAGGCTGACAGCCTGTTTGCAGACCTTGCCCGAGGCAATCTCTCCAGGCGCAACGATGATCATCGGTACCCGCGTGGTCTGCTCCCACAATGCAAATTTCTCCCAATGCTCCTTTTGCCCCAGATGATACCCATTGTCTGACCACAAAACAATAATAGTATTTTCGGCGTGAGGCCCGTTTTGAAGTGCAGCTAATAGACGCCCAATCATGTCGTCGGTAAAGCTGACAGCCGCATGATATGCCTGAACAGCCTCTTTCCATTTGTCATTTTCAACCATCCATTTGTGCCATATGCGCCTGGCCATAGCCTGACCTGCTTCTGGTACATCATCAAGATCGTTTTCAAGAACCTCAGGTACCGCAACTTCGTCATAGGGATGTCTCCCGAAATATTCTTCTGGCACGTACCAGGGAATATGCGGTCGATAGATCCCCACGGCCAGAAACAAAGGTTGACCATGGTCTTGAGACAGTTGTTGTTCTGCCCACGACACGACTTTGGCATCGGCCATTTCGCCCGTTTCAATATCTAATGCCGCCCAATCAAAATATCCGCGATAAAACTTTTTGCTCCCATTTACAGGCCAAACATCTGGCGCGACTTCCTGAGGCATTTGACAGTCTTTCGATGGAAAGTATTCGTCCCAGGGACTGGGATCGAGATATCCCTCATACATCTTTTCGCTCAGGGTCGCCCCGTGGTACACCTTTCCGCCGCCAAGGGTTTTGTACCCCTTGTCCTTGAAATATTGAGGCAGTGTAACCCTATCTCTCAGGTTCTTACAATCTCGCCAGTCCTGCCTGTTGAGATACACGCCCGATGTCGATGGTGCCAACCCGGTCATCACACTTACACGCGAAGGATTGCAGGCAGGCGCTGCACAATGTGCATTGGTAAAATACACGCCCTTTTGGGCAAGCGCATTCATATTGGGAGTATGAACAGAGGTTTCTCCGTTCATCGCATCGGGACAACCACACAGATCGTCAATGGCGATAAAGAGCACATTGGGGTGATTGCTTTTGTTTGCTTTAGCGTCTGCCATGAACTGCCTAATCCTCATCGTGTCCTTTGAATCCCCTGGATGGATCGAGAATCTCGCCTTCGCGAACCGGTGTGTGAGCGTCTCCGGCATACTGCGTCATCTTCTCGAGGATATCAGGATACTGAGCAGCAACATCGTTCAGTTCTTCAATATCTGTACTCAAGTCATACAACTCAAACGGCCCGTCATTGTCTGGTCTCACGGCTTTCCAACTCCCCGTACGAACAGCGCAACTTTTCCGATCCTCCCAGTACAGGTACTCATGCTGCGCCTGCGTGCGCCCGGTCTCACCGCGCAATGTGGGCGCAATCGAAATACCATCAATCTCAGACCCGGACTTCGCCCCCGTCAGTTCCGCCAGAGTGGGCATCACATCCGGAAAGTACCCCAGATGATCAGAAACCGTTCCCGGCTCGATCTGACCCGGCCAGCGGACAATGAAGGGAACCCGCAACCCGCCTTCATAGAAATTGCCCTTGCCCCCGCGGAAGCGTTCGCCCGTCCCGGGATTCAGATTGGGGGCAAAAAAGCCATGCGGATGGCTCTCATTTGCAAAATAAGGAGCGCCACCATTGTCGCCGCAAGCAAAGATGATGGTCTTCTCGTCAATCTGCAATTCTTTCAGCAGATCCATGATCTCACCGATCTGGCGATCGGCCATTTCCATCATAGCCCCATACATCTGTGCATCGTGTGGTCCTCTCTGGTTCGTGGCATCCCATTTCACGTCCCTGTACTTCTGCCAGGCCGGATCCGATTCGGGCATCATCCACTGGCCGTGCGGAGGCGTCCACGGAAGATAGGCAAAGAACGGACGGTCTTTATTCTCTCGTATGAACTTCAGCCCTTCTTCATAGATGAGGCCATGAGAAAACACCTCACCAGTATGGAAATCACCTGTATTCCCTTCCAGATACATCTTCTCGCTGTTGCGGAGAAGGTACCGCGGATAGTACGTGTGTGCATGCACCTGATGATAATAACCAAAGAAAGTATCAAAGCCGTGTTTCTCTGGCACCCCCGTTGTCCCGGCATCGCCCAGGCCCCACTTGCCAAAGCCGCCAGTTGCATAGCCTTCGGCTTTGAGCATTTCAGCGATGGTTATATCATCTGTACGCAGCGCCAGACCGCCGCCATTTGCGCGGATCGTTGTATGTCCCGTATGCTGACCTGTCATCAACGCACAGCGCGTCGGCGCACAGACATTGCCTCCCGCAAGCATCTGAGTAAACCGGATGCCCTCAGACGCCATCTTGTCGATATTGGGCGTCTGAAGAATAGGATGCCCCATGGCGGACCACTCAAAGTATCCCCACTCATCCAGCATGATATAGATGATATTCGGCTTCTCAATATTTTGTTTTCCCATTGCACTACTCCCTTCAACTCATTTCTTTATCACCAGGGATTCGTCGCATCCATCTCCCACTTCACGACATCGCTCACAACGATGGCCCCATCCGAATTTTGCACACAATCAATGGTTCTGTCATCTGGCAGACTCGCCCCGGCTGCGTTCCCATTCCTCAACGCTCATGCCCCCGGCAACGATGTGGCTGTTGTCGCCGATGCGGTCCGGATGGCGCAGTTCCGGTTGGTCGATAAACCTGGCGCGCAACGCCTTGTGCTGGTTCTCGGACTGTAGTACATCCTCCTCGCCCTCGGCGATGTGCCGATACAGCAGCTTCAGTTCCGGGGAGAACCTGGCGAAAACCTCTCGCGGCACGTAGGTCCTTAGTGTGTGGCCGCCCGAGTGCAAGTTGCCAAACTCATTCCCAGACAGCCACCACGGCCCATATCGGCATACCACCGCCGTGCGCTCGTGTTCGCTCTGGTTAAGCCCGGTCGAATGCCAGATCCTTGTGTCCTGCATAAAAACCGAGCCCGCCGGAGCAGAGACCTGAAATTCTCCTGGAATTGGCGCGCGCGCGTCAATGCCGTCGTCGGGACCTCGCGGGTTACGCGGGTCTTTGTGCGACCCCGGCACGATCCACGTACCGCCGTTGAACGGGGTCACGTCTTCAGGACCGAGGTACCAGACCGTGGATAGTGCCATGCAGACGTCGGGGAAGGGCTGGGCGACTGCGCCGCAGTGCTTCCATGGATGTTCGCTGTTTGGCCCATACGCGCTCAGATCGTGTGGCCAGTCAGAATGCCAACCGCGGTGCTTAAGCTGTTGCTCGGATAGCGGTTTCTCCGCCGGTCGCGACGACTTGTTGACCTCCGTCTGCAAAATACGGATGTGCGTATCGAGCATGGCTCTGGCAACCCGCAGTACGCGAGGCTCCGCCAGGTACTCGGCGAAGGTCTCGCACCGCGCGATATCGCACAACTCGGCGTGCGGTGCCATCGGCGGCCTCACCGGGTCCTGGCGCCATCTTTCGAAGCGCTCAGGGCTGTCGTCGATCTCGGCATCGGGGTCTCTCTGATGCTGTAGCTCTATGCGCTTGCGGCGCTCCACCTCGCGGTCCTGTTGCAACAACTCGCGACCCCGGTGCACACTCTCGCGCACCGCGTCAACCTGATCTTTGGGAATCACCCGCTCAATGACGCAGAAACCCTGGGTTCGCAGCGAGTGTACATACCCCTCAATCTCTGCATCACCGCCTTTGGGAATGCCCGTGCCGATGGAGTAGGGGACGCGCAGCCGCTCATCTAAATTTAAGTGTTTTGACATAATCAACTCATCTGGTTTAAGGGTTAAAAAAAGCTATGGCTGTGGCAATATTCTTTTTTTATCCCGGTATATCGTACAACGCGACGATATAGGGATGGTTGGGATCGTAGGTCGTAAGTGGCTTGGGGTTTTCAACCCACCCACAGGGACGCTGGTTTGCACCGGTAACGCCCGCGATGTCGTCTCCCAAATCCTCGCGGGCTAATTCAGCCATATATAAAAGCTTCTGAACCACATCAGGAAGTTCGTCGTACTTATTGTCTGTCTCCCCAACGTCGGTATCCAGATTGTACAGCTCTTTGAGATGGAGATGCAGTTTATAGTCGCCACTCCGTATCGCATTGAGATTGCCCTCCTTGAAGTACAGGAATTTTTTGTATCCAGATGACGCGCCAGTTTCCTGCGTCATGAGCCCCAGCATCGTATGACCATCTCGAATGACGCCGTCTTCAATATCGGCTCCAGTTATGTCAGCGAATGTTGGCAGGAAATCCATCATGGTGCTGATCTCGCCACAGGTTGTTCCTGCAGGAATGCGTGCAGGCCATTTCATAATGCAATTCACTCGCTGGCCGCCTTCCCAGGTCGATCCCTTGAATCCCCGCAAGGGTGTATTAACACTCTTCCTCGCGCCACCATTATCGGACGTAAAAATAATGAGTGTATCGTCCGTCAATCCGCACCGTTCGAGCTCGTATTCGAGCATCGCCAAACTCCAGTCGATATGCGCGACTGCTGCACCGAGGACACCATTCTCTGATTGTCTTTCGAAGACTTCCGGCACGAACAATGGGTTGTGTACATAGGTATGTGCGAAATAAAGGAAAAACGGCCGATCAGCGTTTTCTCGGATGAACGTCACAGCCTCCTCGGTGTATCGTTCCGTAATGGAGGTCTGATCGGGCTGTTCTTGTACCACCACGCTATCCCGCACGAGAGGCAGGGGAGCCTTGATATGTTCCGCCCAGGCTTTTTCAGGGCTCCGAGTTTGAAGTCCCATGTCGTTGCTATACGGTATTCCAAACCAGGAATCAAAACCATAATGCGCAGGTAAAAACTCAGGCTGGTCTCCCACATGCCACTTTCCGATCATTTTTGTTGTGTACCCACCACCCTTCAACACCGACGCAATCGTCTTCTCCTGGGGGTTCAATCCCTCGGCCTGTCCAGGAAACAACACCCCCCGATGTTCGAGAATCTCTCCTGAGCCATCGATTTTTCGAATGTCGAAAGCATGCATGTTGAGCCTTCGAGGGTAGGATCCAGCCAGCATAGCAGCTCTGGAGGGGGTGCATACCGGCGCGGCAGCGTAGAAATCGGCGAAACGCATGCCTTGTTCGGCCAACCTGTCGAGTGCTGGTGTTTTGTTGAGCGTTGATCCATAACAGCCGATATCGGCGTATCCTAAATCATCGCAATTTATCAGGATGATATTCGGTGTTTCTTTTGGCATTCTTCGATCCCTTCATGTCGGTGTGACAAAAAACAGGTATAACTATTGTATTTCTCCTTGAGTTGGATTATAATCATCACCTTTAAGAAACGCGTTCAATCGTTACATAATAAGCACCTGCCAGGCGTTCGCCCTTTTCATCAATCCACCAGGTCTGCAAATGAGTAGGCCCTTCCTCCAAATCTACAGTCATCGTCACAGCCGCGTCACCAACCTGCACCTCCGTCTCCTGCACAGACTTGCCTATCTGCATCCACGCCCTCACAGCAAGAAGCGCTTTTCCCGCCTGCAGCGTGCCATCCACACCTTCCATCACAGGAGCGGGTGCAGTGATTGCTAAACCGGATTCTTCTGGCCACCGCCTCAAAGTAATTTCATAGGTTCCATCCTGCGAAACAGCAAGTTGCCAGATCCCACTATCCATCACGCAACCACGCACACCGTTGGGATTATCACAATAGACTCTCAACCAATCGCAACTCGACAATCGGGCTGGGTTTTCAATATCGGTCCCAATTGAAATGGGATAATAGCGTTCAAAATTTTCGCCTAATTCATTCCACCATCCATCGTAGTGTGCTTGCATTTTCTCAACCACATTGAGATGTTGATCTGCAATATTATTTTTCTGCCCGGGATCGTCATCGAGGTTATAGAGTTCTTCATAATCGACCAGACGCCAGCGATGCCACAACACAGCAGCATTACCTTTGCCCGTAAATCGCCGTTCTTTGTTCTCCGTCTGTCCATACTGCACCACTTTCATGCGATCTTCCAAATGATCACACTCTCCCCGCAATAAACCCGCAAGTGAAACGCCATCAAACGCGGTGCCCTCAGGAGTTTCCAGACCGCATAATGAAACCAGCGTTGGCGCAAAATCTGTTCCATGTGTCATATCAGAAATATCGCGTGGTACTCCCAGCCCACCTTCGGGCCAGCGAATAAAAAACGGCACGCGATGACCGCCCTCATAAAGCATCGTTTTTTTGCCCCGCATACCGGCATTGTACACCGGTTCGCCATTTGCAGTACCATTGTCTGTCATATAAATCAGAATGGTATTGTCATACAGGCCCTTCTCTTTTAGAAATGCATCGAGTCTGGCCATATTCTCATCAATATTCACGATCATGCCAAAGAAACTCGCCACAGGATAATCAACCTGCTCAAGATATGGCTGGCGATATTTATCCGGCACCCAGAGGGGCGTGTGCGGCGCATTGGTTGCGACATAGGCAAAAAAAGGGCCTTCATCACTTCGTTCAATCCACTTCATCGCCTCATCAAACCACACATCCGTACAATAGCCCTCAAACGCTTCATACTCACCATTGTGTCGATAGGTATCGTCAAAATAGTCGTTGCCAAAATAATCTGCCGCAGAAGTAATCCCCCAGGCGGGATGATGAATCGTTTCCTGAAAGCCGCGATCCTGTGGCCGGTAGGGATAATTATCACCCAAATGCCATTTGCCAAAATGCCCTGTGCGATAACCATTATTGCTCAAAATATCTGCAATCGTTGGTAATTCTGGGTTGATCAGCGATCGCCCCATACACACAAAAGTGGCCCCATTGCGAAGCGCATCCTGCCCCGTCATTAATTCGCCCCGCGTCGGGGTACACATGGGTGACACATGGAAATCTGTAAAGCGAACGCTTTCTTCACGCAAGGCATCCAGATAAGGCGTTTTTATCACTGGATTTCCGTGACAGGACAGGTCGCCATATCCCTGGTCATCGGTTAAAACGAAAATTACATTCGGTTTAGACATTGTACACCCTTTCTCTACGACTCAACGAATCGGTCCTGGATAAGAACACGCCACCCCATTGCGGATGAGCATTCCCCGATCGGCCTGATTGGCCTTTTCCGCCATCTCTTCGCGAAACGTGATCATAACACCGCCCCATCGCGTGCGATCGCTCGGATTTGGTGGACTCATATGCCACATGTGAGAATGCCAGACCACCGCATCGCCCGGCCCTAAGAGCACAGGTTCAGGCGTTCTCTCCGCGACCATCTCACGCGGAATCTCCGGATGCAACCCATCATACTGAACGTGTTCGATCACGCCTCCTTTGTGGCTACCGGGCATAACGTGCAGACATCCATTCTCCAGATCGACAGCCTCCAGAGCCACCCAGCAGTTGAAATGTTCTCGCTTGTGTGGCCTGATGCCATGTGACGCATCGCGCTCCCACAACCAAATGTCCTGATGCCAGGGCACAGATTCACCTATTCGGGCCTGTTTGGTAAAAAAACGCGTGCCCTGAACGCGAACATTTTCACCCAGAAAGCGTCGGTTCATTGCAATCACGTTTTCTGCGGTCAGCCACTCCTCCCAAAGAACTGGACTGTGCAGATCGCGATCCCCAACAGCCCATACCGCCGCATCACCTTCAACACCTGTATCATCTGCGCGATCAGTGGTCAACCTGAATCCTTCCGGCTTTTCTGCGATGACCCGCTCAAGCTCGCTTCGCACCGCCTCAACGGATCGGGCTGAAATCAGATTTCGAACCACAAAATAACCGCGCTCTTCAAACTGCGCCTCTGCATCTTCGGGTATATAAAACGCACCCATTCGCTACTCCTTTCCATCATTCCACTACGCCTTTTTTAAAACTGTCTAAGGTTTCACGAAGTTCTTTTACAACTTCGGGATGATCGTCTGCGACGTTGTTCTTTTCGCCAATGTCGCGATCCAGATCGTATAACTCCAGCCCATTTGTTCCAAAATCCATCAGAAAACGATGGTCTTGTTCTGGTTTGCGCCCAGGAAGCAGCAACTTCCAATTTCCCTTTCTAATACCGACACCCATATTGGCATCGCCATCTCCCACCTGATCATAGATAAAGGTTTCTCGGCCTTCTTCTGTCTGCCCCAAAAGCAATGCGGTCTGATCAATGCCGTCAATCACGCGATCTATCGGTGGTTTGACACCTGATAGTGAGGTAAAAGTCGGCATTAAATCAATCGTGGCCCAGAGCGTATCCGAGGTGCGCCCAGCCGGGACTTTACCCGGCCAGCGGACAATACACGGCACACGAGATCCGGCTTCATAAGCGGATCCCTTACCGGCGCGCAGCGGACCGGGATCGCCCCAAAAGATGGAACCCTCTGGATGACCTTTCTTGTTTTCATAGTATTTGGACTGGCACCACGGTCCATTATCGGTCGTATAGATCACCAGTG
>JAPPAB010000084.1 GCA_026705765.1 Gemmatimonadota bacterium | reverse complement strand
CACAGGTGGGGACGTCCGCCTATGCAGGAGGCCGCGTAAGACTGGGCTTGTATAGCCAGCAACGGCTGATGATCGCACAATCCCTGCTGAACCTGAGGTTCTGATTTCAGAATCCCACAGGCTTCAGACCTGGGAGTACGTCAAGGCTGCCCCTGGGTCAACACCCCGGCATTCGCGACCACCATCACCTCTACCTGCGAAATTTTGAACCCGACCGCTGGCCAGCCGGCAACCCCGAAGTCTATTACCGCAACATCGACGACTCACCCACCAAAACGCGCGTCATCGAAGAAAAAGAACAGGGCAATGAGACCTACTGGCAACTCTGCATGGGCAAACGCCCCAAAGAAGAACTCTACGATATCCAGACCGATCCCCACTGCATCACCAACCTCGCCGAAAGCACCGACCACCAGACCATCAAAAACGCACTCTGGCAAAAACTTCGCAAAACCCTCAAACAACACGGCGACCCCCGCCTGGAAGGCCGCGGCCACATCTTTGACGAATACCCCGTCACCAACCCAGAACAAGAACAAAGAGTCAAAGAACGATTCCGCATCGCCAACGAAATGGGTAATTTCTTTAAAAGCAATTAGCTCCCACACTCAGCCCATCAATACCCAATCCCCCGCAGATAATCGCGATTGGACTTTGCCGCTTCTGCCGGGGGTTTGGGCGGATAGGGTCGGTCAAGCTCTACAGACACCCATCCATCGTAGCCCACTTCTTCTAACTTCTCCAGCGCCGCCCGTGTGTCAAACCCCATATTCCCCGCGCCGAGTTCTGCAAATCGCGCCTCCTCATTAAACTGCCCCGTGCGGTGATTCCAGGACGCAGGATCATTGGCATGCACATCCTTCAAATGCACATGCCCGATCCGATTCCGCAACACATCGCGCTCAAAAACCTGCATCGGATCGCTACCCGCCGCCAGCATGTGTCCCGTATCGTAGAGCAGCCACAAATCGGGCGCTGCCGTCATCAATCTCTCGGCATCCTCGACCGTCTCGATCAACGTCCGCATATGCGCGTGGTGAAAACCCTTCACATTGTGCGCCTTGCAATACGCCAGCACCTCATCGAGCGAACGAGCCGCATTCTCAACATCTTCATCGCTCGGATCATCGCCCCCCCACATCGCGCGACGACACGACGGCACCTCTGCCGCATCATTGCCCAACGCGATATTGTACCGAACCCGATCAAGCGGACTCGGTCCCCCCACATTGACCAGATGCAAACCATTCTTCCTCGCCAGATTGGCTTTAGCAACCAGATCATCGCCACTGTCGATCTTCAACCCCTCAACCCCATCCCACCCTGCCTCAGCCACCTCTGCCAACACCTTCTCGGGATTTTCGTGCTGCTCACCCCGAAACTGAATCAAATGACAAGCCAGTCTAAATTTGCCCATATTTATGTCCTTTCTAAAAGCGGGCGACCACAGAGCCTGCCCCGTAATGCTTTTATACGGGGGGTCGCCCCTACAATTACACTTCACACTTCATCCACCGTCCGATGCGCGAAAGCATTCCACACACCAGCCAGATCGTGAACGGCCTTAAACATCGGATAAAGCGCGTCCCACATCGCATCTCGCGCTTTGAATGCGGCTTCCCTATCTCCCTCTGCGAATACCCTCTTAAAAGCCTCCACTTGTGCGCGCTGCGTCTCTGCTGTCTGTTCTACGCACGCGACAAAATCCTCCACAGACTGCAAATGTTCATCGGCTCTTGCGCCTGCATCAACGCTCAAATCCGGCGTCTGGTCATAAGAAGAAGAATTCGCAAACCGCGGTGGCTCCTTCTCCCCCTCTGCCGTCCAATACGTATGCGTCGGCAAAATATGTGGAGTCACCGACAAATACATAATCACCTCATCATCGCCCACATTGCGCACCGTATGCGCCTCATCTGTCAGTGCAATACACATCTGACCGGGACCCAACACCTCCTTGTGCCCTTCGATATCAAACTCTGCCTGCCCTTGCAAAATCAGAAAAATCTCGTGCCCCAAATCGTGCGTATGGCTCTGATTGAACTGCCCCACCTCCATCTTCAAAAACCGCGAACGAATCTGGGGTGTCACCAGCATATTGGTAATATCCTTGCGATAGTCAAAAACTTGAAATGGCATGATATCCTCCTTTTAACATAAACAACCAATCCCTCTGCGTCCTCATCCCCGCACGCCAATGATTCTTGCTTCAACATCCCAAACACAGCATATTACGGCACGGGCGACCACAGAGCCTGCCCCGTAATGCTTTTATACGGGGGGGTCGCCCCTACAATCACACCATCAGAAAGAAATGCATGAGCCTGCCCAATCCCGCGCCACAGCCTGACCCCGCATCACACATCACCACCCGCGCCATCATAGTTGGCCTGATCCTGACCCTTGTCATCTGCTATTTTGCCACCGACACCACCTATCGCCTTCGCGCATCTCGCGTGTCTCTGGGCCACATGCCCATGTCATTGTGGCTGCCATTTCTCCTCATCTTCCTGATCAATCCCCTGCTCAAAAAAATCCGGGAGAACTGGATGCTTCGCCCGCATGAATTGGGCCTCATCCTCTGCATGGGATTTATAGGCAGTGTTTTTCCCACCAAAAACGTCGCCGGACGCCTGATCGCCGTACTCGCCAGCCCCTATTACAAAGCCACGCCGGAAAACCGATGGGCGGAATTTACCCACGAACACATCCAACCCTGGGCTGTACCCAGCAATCGCGCGGGCGACATCACCAATTTGTGGGAGGGATTGCCAGCACATCTCTCCACCCCCTATCACGCCTGGGCTGTGCCCCTCTTCTGGTGGTTCACATTTTTCTTTGCGCTATTCATCGCCTGTTTGTGCATCACCGTCATCTTGCGCAAACAATGGGTCGAACACGAACGCATCACCTTTCCCCTCGCACAATTGCCCACCCTGATGATCCGGGATACAGCAACGGGACAAATAGGATTTTTCAAAAACAAATTATTCTGGACGGGATTTGGCATCGGCGCATTCGTCTTATCCTGGAATATTCTGCCCCTCTTCTGGCACAACCTCCCAATCATACCCATTGGTCCCACCCATAGTACCGCCATCTCATTTGGGCACGACTTTCCGCCACTACAAATCAAATTCAACTTCGTCATGGCGGCCTTTGGATATCTCACCAACCTTGAAGTTCTCCTCTCCATCTGGCTATTCCACATACTCTCACTCATCGAAATAGGCGCATTAAACCGCTTTGGCATCACAGTGGGCAGAGACTTTGGCAGCGGCCTATTGCTACAGCAAGTCGGCGGCTTCATCGCATTTGCCCTATTTGGCCTCTTCATGGCGCGGCAGCATATTGGAACCGTCATCCGCGCACTCTGGCAACCGAACGCAGAGGACAAAACCGAACTCCTGTCTTACCGCACCGCAGTAATCGGCCTGATCACCTCGCTCATTTATGCCAGTGCATGGATGTACGCGCTGGGCATATCCCTATTGGGCATAGCGGTACAACTCGGTCTGCTCTTGATCTACTTCATCGGCCTGGCCAAAATTGTCGCAGAAACTGGCCTGGTATATGTCGAAACCCCACTTCGAACCCAGGAACTCGCCGCTGCCGCGCTCGGCACAAACGTGCAAACTCCCGACCACGTCGGCATGGCACTATCGGCCAACAGCGTGGAAAGCCACCGCGAATACATCCTCCCATCCCTCACACACACCGCCAAAATCCACGACGTATTTCGCTGGCCGCGCAATCGCATGGTCGCCGCCCTAATGCTCGCCTTTATCATCGGCTTTGCCGTCTCAATTATCTACACCCTCAACCTCTGTTACGGCGCAACCGGTGCCGCCAACATCCGCCACGTCTTTGTATTCGGCGGATACAGCCAGCGCATGTTTGACCGCGTCGTCTCCTGGGCATCGGAGCCGACCTCTTTTGGCCGCGTTGAATGGCAATTCCTAACTGCTGGCGCGCTCGGCACCCTGTTTTTGAGCCTCATGCGCCTGCGCTTTGCGTGGTGGCCCCTCCATCCGGTAGGATTCACAGTGGGATATGTCTATCCCGTCAGAGTCACCGCCTTCACCGTCTTTCTCGTCTGGGCATTCAAATCCATCGTATTGCGCATCGGCGGCATTCGGCTCTACCGCAATTTGCAACCCTTCTTCATCGGCCTCTTAATCGGCTACACCCTCGGCGTTGGCCTTTCCACACTCGTAGATCACATCTACTTCCCCGGCAACGGCCACATGGTGCATTCGTGGTAAGGGAAAAGGGTCGCCATCGCGCGATGACAACCCCTTTCAATTCAAGACGGTTCTCGCAGAGCCTGTTCCCGGATAGTATTTACATACGGATGCCCCGTCTCCTCCAACCAGCTCAAAATAAGGTCTCTCATCGATGCGGCACGCGCGCGATCTCGATACGCCAGATTGTGTTCCTCAAGGGGATCATCCGCCAGATTGTAAAGCTCGTCCAAATCGCGCACGCCACCGCTCAGAGGCTTCCAATTCAGCACAAACTTCCACGATCCCTGCCTGATCATCACACCACGATTCATCAAATCCGTAAAAATCTCCTCACGCGCAACATCGCGCTCACCCTTCAAAACACCGCCTATACTCTCACCATCCACCCCCTCGGGAATATCAACACCCGCCAGATCCAGTATCGTGGGCATCACATCCACACTGCTATTCAAAGAAGTATTCACAGACCCCGCTTCAATTCGCCCGGGCCACCGCACCAAACACGGCACCTTCATCAACGTATCATACCCACAATACGTCAACTTATACACCATCCCAAACTGCCCCACCATATCGCCGTGATCCGACACAAACATCACAATCGTATTCTCCGCCTGCCCATTGGCATCCAGCGCGTTGAGCACCCGTTCTATTTGTGCGTCGATATAACTCACATACCCCCAATAACGCCGAACATAATCTCGCACCTCATCTCTCGACCAGACATCGCGCACATAAGTACGGGCATTATCCCATTGAAAACGCGGCTTATCCTCCAATGGCGCATCGTAATTATCGGGCAGGGCTACATCGTCCAAATCGTACATCGAATCCCACGGTTCAGGCGGACAAACGGGCAAATGCGGTCCGTAAAAAGACAACACCGCACAAAATGAATTGTCCCGATTAGCATTGAGAAACGAGACCATCTCATCGGCAAAAAAGTGCGCCATATGGTGATCCTCCCCCAACAAACTCACGCTGTGCTCCCGGTCTGGGGCACTCGGCGCTGCCTGATGATTGCCCACGCGAGGCGCATTTTTAACCTCATCGGGCAAACCGGTCGTCTGCAAATACGCTTTGAAATGCTTCCAACCCCCAACCCAGTGATCAAATCCACTCCGGGGTTCATCCTCGCCCGTACCGCCCTCCACCTGTACAAACTCAAAATCGCGCGCACTATCCACCCGTTTTTGCACCCAGCAATCGTCAAACGGACCGCGTCCTGAAAGCCCGCGATACATATTTCCCCCCAAATGCCACTTCCCAATCCACGCGGTTTGATAGCCCGCATCGCGAAATGTATTGCCTATAGACGGCAACGCGTCATCCAGTTCCACATTATTGGCCACCACCTCGTGGTTGTGCGTATAGCACCCGGTCAAATACGTCGCTCGAGACGGCGTACACGGAAACGCCGCAATATAAAAATTGTCAAACCGCATGCCCTCCTGTGCCAGGCGATCTTGAGCGGGTGTTTTCACAACAGAATTGCCGTAACAACCGATTGTCGATACCGGTTGCTGATCCGTCATAATCAAAAGTACATTTGGACGATCACCGGACATTTTAATCCCCTCCTTCTACCCCAAAAATTTCAGGCAAACGGGCATAGGCACTTCCGCGACATGCCCTGTCTCTGTCAATTTCCCTGTCTCTCGGTCAATGGCGAAAGAAACAATCGTATCACTACTTTGATTCTCCGCCAGCAAGTAATTGCCATCGGGCGAAAGCGCGATATTGCGAGGCGTTTCTCCACCAGTGGAATGAATATCGACCGGCGTCAAGTGACCGCTGGACTCGTCAACCGCAAAAATGGCGACACTATCGTGCCCGCGATTTGATCCATACACAAACTTGCCATCGGATGAAACGTGAACATCCGCCGTATGGCTCGTATCTGAAAAATCCCCGGGCAACGTGGCGATGGATTGCAACTCGGTCAACGCGCCCGTCTCTGCATCATAGGCGTAAGCATTGACAGTATTGCCGATTTCATTGATCAGATAGGCGTATTGTCCCCCCGGGTGAAAAGCAAAATGGCGCGGTCCCTCACCGGGAGCGACAGAGACAGATGGTGGATCATTCGCAAGGAGTTTACCGTTCTCGAGATCGAGCTCAAAAATCAACACCTTATCCAAACCGAGATCGGCGACATAAACCCGTCTGTTATCCGGCGAAATATTCGCAGAATGGGCGTGGGGACCTTGCTGCCGTTGCGGATTGACACTGCTGCCCTCGTGCTGAATAAAATCCGACGCCTCGCTCAACGCACCATCTTCCCCAATGGGCAACATACAGGTGCTACCCCCACCGTAATTTGCCACCACAGCATAGCGACCCGTTGCATCGATATTCAAATGACAGGGACCCGTGCCTACTGTCGATTGCCGGTTGATAAACGCGAGATCTGCGGCTTCTGCATCAACA
This sequence comes from Gemmatimonadota bacterium, assembly GCA_026705765.1. NCBI lineage: Bacteria > Pseudomonadati > Gemmatimonadota > Gemmatimonadota bacterium. The sequence continues at coordinate 3,447 of JAPPAB010000084.1, read as the reverse complement.
GCATACGCGCTAATCGCCCCCGCGCTCTCGCCATCGTATTCACTGATCTCATTGACCGCATAGAGAAATTGTCCATTGGGATGAACGGCGAGAAATGTCGGATTCTCACTCTCGATACTATTAGCCGGAGTGAGTTCACCCGTCTCGGTATTGAATCGGTGAACGTAAATACCTTTGCTACCAGTGCGGGTATAAGTACCAATAAAAGCGATGATATTGCTCATAGTAAATCTCCTTTAACGACTCAAAATATCGACGACCATATCGCCAAAATCGCTGGTCGAAAGAACATTCTTGGGATCGGTTATTTCTGAGGCGAGTTCAGAAGTGGCATATCCTCTCTCGAGAATATCGAACATAGCGTTCCACAAAGCGTCGGACTCCTCTTTCAGACCCAGACATTTATCCAGCAAAAATGCAATACTGCCAATCATCGAATAGGGATTGGCGATATTTTGCCCCGCGATATCGGGTGCCGACCCGTGCGCCGGTTCCACATAGCCCTTTTCTGGCCCCATACACGCCGAAGGCATCAAACCGAGAGAGCCGAGTAAGCCCCCCGCCTGATCGGTCAGAATATCGCCCTGCATATTTTCCAAAAGCATAACCCCATTGAATTGCGTGGGATCTCTGACGAGTTGAAAAGCTGCGTTATCGACGATAATCGACACGTATTCGACATCGTCGTACTCTTTTGCCATCTCTTCGATAATCGCATCCCAAAGTCGGGATGTCGCCAGCACATTCGATTTGTGAACATGGGTCATCCTGGTGCCGAGACGTCGGGCTTCGTCAAACGCAACCGTTCCAATCGCGCGCACCTGCTCTTCGGTATAAACACAATCGTCGCGCGCGTATTTCATACCCGTAGCAGTACCCTCTTCTTTCTCCCCAAAATAAATACCACCCACCAGTTCCCGAATCATGAGAATATCAATACCCTCTCCAATAACGCTATCGCGCAAAGGTGAAAATGACGCGAGGGATTTGGGCAGCCTGACCGGGCGATAATTGGCATACGTATTAAAACGCTTTCGCAAAGGCAGAATAGCACCGAGTTCCGGGCGCAACTCCTGTGGGATTTTCTTCGTCTCTTCAATGGAAAGCCCCACCGGACCTTTGATAATCGCGTCTGCCCGATCGCACAGGGCTTTTGTCTCATCGGGAAACGGACTGCCCTCGTCAAAATACGACACCGCACCAAAAGGCGCGTATTCCAGCACAAATTCGTGATCGAACTTCTTTTCAATCGTGCGAAGAGCTTTAATCCCCTCGCGCATAATCTCGGGACCAATGCCGTCGCCTTCAAGCACGGCGAGGGTTTTTTTCATAATAAACCTTTCTGTTTAATGAAAAATTACGAGTTAAGAGCCGGGCTAACTTCCGACGCCGCCTCTCTATCTAAAATAAACGTACAATCCGAATGTGTCTGTAAAAAACTCGCCGGACAGGATGGATGGGGAGCACCCTGAACAGCGCGAGCAATCGCTCTCGCCTTATCTGTACCCGTTGCCAGAAGAAGAATCCGCCTCGCCTCACAAATCGTGGCAATCCCCGCGGTAAGCGCCTGTTTGGGCACATCGTCAACGCGCTCGAAAAAGCGACTATTCGCCGCAATCGTACTCTCGGTCAAATCGACCAGACGGGTGCGAGAATCGGGCGCACTGCCGGGCTCGTTAAAAGCAATATGTCCATTGCGACCAATGCCGAGCAACCACAAATCCACGCCGCCACACGCCTGTATCCTGGTCTCAAAAGCCTCGCACTCGAGATCGGCATCCACTGCTGTCCCATTGGGCACATGCGTATTCCAAAGTTGAATATCAGTACCGTCAAAAAACGTGCGATTCATAAAATGGCGATAACTCTGCGGATGCGTGCCATCAAGCCCCCAGTACTCATCGAGATTAAAAGTCGTAAGCTGCGAAAAACTCAGCCCCTCCCGATTCATCCGCACGAGATCGGCATACGTCCTCACCGGCGTTGACCCCGTTGCCAAACCGAGCACAGCATCTGGCTTCTGGCGAATAAGCGCGGCAATTATCGATGCAGCAACGCGAGCCACATCGTCGGGCGTATCGCAAATTTTCACTTGAATAGGCATAATCAAACGCGGCGCAGCACCTGACCGGGCAACGCACCTGTGGGTTCCCCATTGGCAATGACGGACTGTCCGTTGACAAAAACATGCGAAATACCGACTGGCGGCAGCGTGGGATTTTCAAAAGTAGATCTCGCAGCCACCGTATCGGGATCAAAAACAACGAGATCAGCGGCCTTGCCCACAGCGAGTTCGCCCCGGTCGGGAATATTGAAACGCCGCGCGGGAAAACCGCTCATCTTGTAAATCGCCTCCTCAAAAGTCAGCAACCCGCGCTCGCGCACAAAATGACCCAGCACGCGCGCAAAACATCCAAAACCCCGCGGATGCGGATGCGGAATATTAAAAATGCCATCACTGGCAATCATCATACGCGGATGCGTGGCTGTGCGCGTCACGGTCTGCTCCGCTACTTCGGGATCAATCTGCCAGGGAAAAATAACGGCATGGTCTTCGCGCTCCTGAAAAATCAGATCGTATGCAAAATCCTCAAGAGATGTATTTGCCCGAGCCGCGAGATCGCTCAGGCGTTCTCCCGTGTACCTGCCCGAGCCAGTATAACCCACGATTTGATCGCCGCGCCCGAGCCATGTCTTGAGTTCGGCGACTGACTCAGCGCGAACCTCTGGATCCTCAAGACGCGCATTGACCTCATCCGGACTACCGACCTGAAATTTCATAGGCAGCATCATATACAAATGCGTCATCCCGGCCGGATAGAGATAAGATTCAAAAGTCAGATCGATATCTTCGCGCTCAATTCTTTCCAGCAAATCGGCATTCTCGTCGTTGACCCGCTCGTGCGAGATATGAACCGGGATATTTGCAGCGCGGGAAAGCGCGATAGTCTCTTCCCATGCGGCAACGCGCCCAATCGTGTGATAGCGCACATGAGCCGCGTAAATACCCCCGTATTCCGCCGTAACTTTGCAAAGCGCAACAAGCTCCCGAAAATCCGCATTGGCACTCGGCTGATAATCGAGACCCAAATTGAGCGCACCTGCCCCCGCCTCCATCCATTGTCGCGTGAGATCCGACATCCGTGCAATCTCATCATCTGTTGCTGGCCGCGCATCCCACCCGCATGCAGACAGGCGAACCGCGCAATGCGGAACTTGTGGATACACATTTGCCGCGCTGTTATTCGGAAAAAGACGCAGATAATCCTCAGGCGTTTGCCAGCCAATCGGAATATCGACCTCGCCAACGGAAAAGCGCGTATATGTCCACAATTCGCGCGTGCGCTCGGGCGAGAGTCCCGTCCACCCAAACCCATCGGGCGTCAGAAGTTGCGTCGTAATACCCTGCTGCACCTCGGCATAGCGATGAACACCTGTAAGCAGGGC
>JAPPAB010000083.1 GCA_026705765.1 Gemmatimonadota bacterium | reverse complement strand
GGCGAAAAATCCGGAAGCGTAAAACCAGAGCTTTTTGGACATGGATACTGCTCCTTTGTGAAATGTGTTTACAATCGACTTCTTCTACAACTACCCCAGCGCATTTTCTATTCTCCCCGTACCCTCCTTTCACTATAGACTTTTCAATATTGCAATTACTCGGGGTCTCAATGCTTAATATGTGAGGGGGGTGCGTCTCCCCCCTCACACGATTTTGCTAAAGCTCAGCACTTCTCCATAGCAGCGCTTCGCCTATTAGCAAAGATGTCATCAACCATCTCTCAATACTCAAGCAAAATAAATGCCAATATTTCTCTATAAGAGCACTGCGATTCACTTTAATTTTTTTAATCGCCCAAGGTGCAAATACTGAATATCTTTTACCCTGACATTTTTCGATACAATAGATTTTTTTATTTTTTTCCTAACTTATTGATTTATATATAAATATTTCATGTATCCAGCAAAAGACTGTCAAAATATCTGAGTAATTACTCACAGGTAAAGTGCTGCTGACTCTATTTATGGATTCTGAAAAAAAATCGCTTTTAATTTTTACAACACAGGAAGAATCAACCGCGTTAACAGCGTCAAAATGTCGCCGGGTGCGTCATAGTGTCGCACTGCAAAACAAAAAAGACACGATCAAAAAAAGATCGCGCCTCAATGCTCAAGTACAAATTTCCGGAATTACAAATTTTAATAATTCAGTGCGGAACTAAGTGTACATCTGATAGTCTAATACAAAGGGAGTGATAGATAAAAAAACCGTCAAAATCCCATATCTAACAGACGGGAGGACTATGCAAAAACAGATACTGATTACTGAACCCAGAGATGAGCAGAACGAAAACGCAAAGGACAAAACAGAACACCTGCTTCAAGGTGCATCGACATGCATAGCGAAAATCAGAGACCAGATTCAATATCTGGCTCCTTTTAAGACGACTGTGCTCATCACAGGAGAAAGCGGTACGGGCAAAGAACTGGCTGCAAAAACACTCCACGAAACTGGCCCCAGGGCCGACCACCCTTTTATTGCCGTAAATTGTTCTGCGATTCCCCGCGAACTGACCGAAAGCCATCTTTTCGGCCATATTAAAGGGGCTTTTACCAGTGCGACCACGACCCGACAGGGCGTGTTTGAAGCAGCGCATCGCGGCACCTTATTTCTCGATGAAATCGGCGATCTGGGTCTTGACGTACAGGCCAAGTGGCTGCGCGTTCTGGAAAGCCAACAGATAGTGCGCGTGGGCAGTACAGACCCCATCGATATCGATGTGCGGATAATTGCCGCCACAAATAACGATCTCAAGAAAGCCGTTGCCAATGGCTCGTTCCGCGAAGATCTCTACTATCGCCTCAATGTCCTTCACATTGATATGCCCCCTTTGCGGCTACATCCCGAAGACATCCCCGCAATGGCAACCAATTTTCTCAAAAACTTTGCTCAGGACAACGACCTCGCACCTAAAGAACTCGCTCCCGAGACGATCCTGTATCTCATGACCTATTCATGGCCAGGCAACGTGCGCGAACTCAAAAATATTCTCGAACGTCTCGCCGTTATGGTCAAAAGAGACACCATATTACCGACTGATCTGCCCTCCGATATTTATACGCCACAGCGCGAGGATTCAAATGCCGTGAACATCGATTTGAGCATGCTCGAAGGACTATCCCTACACACCGTTGAAAAACTCATCATAGACTACACCCTAAACTGCGTCAATGGCAACCGCACACATGCGGCCAAAAGGCTGGGCATTAGCCTTCGCACCCTCCAGCGCAAGCTCAAAGAATATTACAACTGCTAAAGTACATACAAAAAAGCTCAGAGATCGTAATGATCTCTGAGCTTTTTTATTTTTTGCCTTTCAGGACGCACTTCTCAGAACCCGAGTCCCACAGTCAACCAGTGATTATCCTGAAAGAACTCGGTCTTGCCAAAGGCATAATCCACTTGAAAAGCCATATTGCCCATGGGCACATTGAGACCAAAGCCAAACGTCGGGCCCAGAATATATTCCTTCTTAAACCCGTTGGGCAGGGCATCACTTGTTGGAGACGTCACATACCCTCCGCGCAACTGAAGAATTTGTTTCATCGAATACTCAACGCCAGCCTGATACTCGTCAGTCGCCAGATTGTTATTGCGGAAAGTTGCAGAAAAAGTAGCTTTGCCCAGCGCGTCTTCATAGAAAGCATAGGAAAGACCGATTTCTATAGACGTAGGCAATTCCGCAGATGCCAGTGATGTGCGGAAACTGCGCGACCCGGCTTGAGGATCAGCTTCTGGAATCGCGTCTTGCAATTTCACCACCCGATCCAGGTCCGGACCATCAAACCGCAGGTCTGGGCCATAGTTTCGCATAGCAATACCCAGCGTCAGGCCCTTTAGCGCGGTTTTGTACTGAAAACCAAAGTCAAACGCCAGACCATTGGCGACCTCGCGCTTAATCGCCTCGTGGATATATTTGATCGTCGTTCCAAACGCCACGCGGTCTGTCAACAACTGCGAATACGTAAATGTCACGCACGAAAACCTCGGAGAGAGTATCTCGCCCGTACCTTCGGGCGACTCCTCCGTCGTCACAACAATATCGCCCACGGCTAACGTACGGGCACTGATCCCCACCGAAATATCATCCCGCAAACGCGTGGTGATCGCAAAATAGTTCACATTCATATCCGCGATATAATCCAGATATGAAAACACGGCTTCGCGTTTGTGCGTTCCAAATACCAATCCCGAGGGATTCCACTGCAATGCCTCGGCGCCTTTTACATGAGCCAGTATGGCGCCCCCAAGTGCTGTACCGCGCGAACCAATTGGAATACGCAACTCTTGAGCCGCGGCTGTGCCGATGCGGCTCTCATCGCCTGCACGGGCATCCTGAGCGATCAATGCCAGCGCGGCAAACAGAAAAATCATCTTCCTGAACATAATTTATTCCTCCATGAGCCAGAATCAGTTCGTTAAAATGTATTCAGCGTCTCTGCTTCCATAAACACCGCACACTTGATAAAATGCGTACCGATATTTGGCGCGTCAAAATGCGCGATATAAATGCCGCTGGCAACCAGCACACCCTGATCTGTTTTCAGATCCCAGGTATCAAACGACAGACCATTATTGTGGTTAATCGTCCGCACCAAATCCCCCGACAGACTGAAAATACGGATCGTACACTGCGCGGGAAGATTGGTAAAACGCATCTGACGTGCGAGAGAAGTGAATTCATAAGACGAACGCCCCAGATACGGATTGGGCACCGCCAGAATTTTGGTCAAATCCTCCGCCGCCAACTCCTGATCATTGCGGATAGCCCCCTGCGTGTTAAATGCAAACACATCGTTGGGGCTATTGACTTTATTGGCCAGAATCAAAAACGAATCGCCATCTTGCGGGAACCGATCTGGCGTGCGGCGCGCGGCCCAAATGATATACATAATGGGTGGTGCCGGATTGTCGTTGATCATGCCCTGAGACAACTCCGCCACATTGGAATCATCATCCGGCTCGGTATAATCCCGGTCAAAAATGAACAGCCACTCGCGCGGTCCGCCACCAGCCAGATTGCTGACATCGCCGTAAAATGCCGGACCATATGCGCCGTTGACCAGGCCGCCGGGCTGGTTATTCTCCAGCCAGCCAACTTCGAGACGCCGGTTATTTTCCACATCCCATGCAGAAAGCGCGATTGGATTGCGCTCCTGATACACGTAAACACCGGGACCCGATGTATTGATGATATAATTACTCCAATCATAAGGTGCCTGTGTCGTCGTCTGATCTGCAGGTGCAGGAGGAGGAGCACCCGCCCCGCGCAAATACCGATAGCCATAAGACACATTGGGATTGGTCAGGTCAATGGGTTTGTACTGATCCTCGCCCTCATCTTCAATCACACTGGTAAATCGCAATTCCACATTGACCAATTGCGCAGGTGAAACGCTCGTCGGACCAAACCACATATGGGCAACATCGCCCGTCATCGCACCGTTGAAGCCTTCGGCACCCCAGTTGGTACCTGCCCAGGTGTACCAGCGCGCGCCCGATGGAATATCCCAATCCTTGATACCGAGGGGAGGACCCGTCACCCGCACGAGCAAACCCTCGACAATCGGATTGGCAATCCCCTGATCCAGTGTGGCGTGCTGCGGCATATCTGAAAGCACGGCCTGACCACTCGACAGATTGATCAGATCCCAAACCGTTCCCGCATCGGTCTCGCGGAAGCGCACTTCGTAAGGCGCGCCCGTGACCTGTGTATCGTCAACCACCTGCACAGCCACGACACCATCGCTCGAACCCGATGTATGCTCAACAGTACTATCCACACCCACGGTATTGAATCGCGTACCCGCAGTGGGTCCGCGCGGCACAATGCCATTTGCCGGAATCAACTCATCCGACAGAGGCTTAAACGTCATGCGCCCATCAGCCAGAGGCGAGATGGATGTCTCGAGCGTTTTGGGCGACCTGCTCTCATTCAGCGAATAGGCCGTCACTGCAAAATAATAGGTTTTACCCGTCACCAGCCTACCGCCCAAAACCTTATCCTCGGTCAGTTCAATATAGCGCCGAATGCCCGAGTCGCCGCCAAATTGCACGGGCGAGTTGACCACCACACCGGAACCTTCATCAAACTGATTGTCAAAAATAATGGCCGACCCATTGACCATGTCATAAGTCGCAAGACGCCGCCAGGGACCAGCGACCGACTCGCCCTGATACACGTTATAACCTTCAAAATTGTAATCGCCCGAGGCAACTTCTGAATCATCTCCCCAGGTCAACTGAACTTTGCCATTGCCCATTTGATCGCCCGTCACAGCCACCGATACCTGGGGTGAAGGCGGAGGCGATGGCAGTGCAAAATTGGCGTCAAAGGCCGATTGGGCAAATGTATCGTTAAAACGCGCCGCCGTAATCGACGTGAGCCGATCTTGACCTTGACCTATAATAATGGCACCCACCACTTCCTGTGTATCACCGGGTGCGAAGGTAAACGGACCCGCCGTGAGCATAAAGCGGCGATCAGCCGGGTTTTCGTCGAGCCAGCCCGTGCCCGCAACCGGATCTCCATCGACCATAAAAGCCTTCACTTGACCCGTAATTGGATCGGTGTGATCGGTCACGCCGCCATCCGGATCGAGACCCTTCATATAATTATAGGTCTCTTCCGCAGTGTGAGGATCCGTACCGTTGATGTATTTGTTAAACGACGTCATCGGCAATTCCACGCCGTCATCGCCAATCGGACCCTTGAAAAAGTCATATCCCACAGCAGGAGGTGACGAACCGTACTGCGCATCTACGTTTGATCCATTATAACAAAATCCAAAGCTGGTCTCCACATCGCAGCCCACCAGGTCGTTATCGAACTGCCCCAGATCGGGATCGGACCACAGCGACACATAAGTGCTATCGATGGTATTACCACCCTTGTTGATGAGCAAAAATTTGATGAATATCACATTGCCAAGTGGACCTGTGCGGTCAAACGCAAATGTCGTCTGCTGTATTTCAACGCCCAAAGGCGCGGTCTGCATATTGGTGTGAGAACCCGGATCGGCATCGTTATAAACCGCCCACAGGGTCTGGTCACCCAGCACCATTGGCGTGCCATCGGAATTGACCGGCGCACCGTCTTCAACCGGCCACTGTGCGTAATCCGGATTTTCCGGGCCGTCGCCTTTGCTGATCTTATACACGCGATAGCGATCGAGTTGCGGATCGGCGGGTGTGCCGTCGGGCAAAATCGGCCCGGGTGCAAACTCAAATGAATACTCGGCAATCGCCACGCGGATCTCGCCATTGACCTTGCCCGCAATCCACGGACCAGAGGCAAATACCGCAGTTTTGCCCGTGCCCTTGGGAAATTCAAGACCCGAAGCCCCGGTCGCCAGATCCCAGGCGAATGATCCCTGGTTGGTCACAAACATTCTGATATTGTTCACATCAATCACTTGATCATTGCTAATTTTACCCAGCCGCGGCTTTTGCGAGGGCGATACAGCCAGCGCAATGCCAGCTATGCTCACGCTCATCAAAGCCAGCGTCAAAATATTCAAAAAGCTTTTCATGTCCTGGTCTCCCTTTTAGAAGCTGAGCGCGAGTCCGAAGCGAACCTGCCGCGGCGTGTCAAAGTTAAATGGACTTTTCTCTTTCAGCTTGTATTTATCTTCGCCCAGTTGACCAAAGCGCTCCACAAATTTGCGGCCTTCGTCTGTATTCAACCAGCCCGAAGTCATTGGGCTACCCGTGCTCGAATACACGGGGCTGGTTGCGTTGGCGCGGTTGAGCAAATTGAGCACCCAAACGTATATGTCGCCCTGAAGTCCTATAATTTTGAAACGCTTATTCGCCTTCACATCAGTCCTGAATGTCCAGGGACCATAGCTGGAATTCACCGGTCCCGAAGGACGTGACGCCGAAGCCCCTGTGGTCACTTCATTAAACGTAAACGTAGGGGTATAGGGGAACCCACTCCCGGCTTCGAACAACACATTGATTCCGGCATTGGACAGCGGCTGACCGCCCAGGAACCTTGGGCCGTCTTTATCTACAAAGCGATAGTCAATCGATGCCGCAATTTTGTGGCGTTGATCAAAGTCGAGTGGAGAGGTCGATTTGGGCGGCTCGGTCACGCCGGGTTGGAAGCCCCAGGCAATCCGCCGCTGGGTTTGTGGGGTTGATCCCGTGCCCGTCGCATAAGCGAGAGAATAAGATATGCGCGCTGTTGTACGCCCTGTACGCCGCATGAGCAAACCAAAGTCCAGCCCCTTAATGGTTCCGTAGTCGTTGTTGCGGAACGAGGAAAAAGCCGTGGGATCAGACGGAATTGTCGCCACCTGAACGAGATTTTCTACAGCTTTGTAATAAGCAGTGACATCGACACTGGCATGATCGCCCAACTGCTGCACCACACCCACTTCGTAAGCCGTGGTTTTTTCCGGCCTGAGATTCGGATTGCCAAAGGCGTAATAATATCCCCCCAGTGGCACTTTGTATTCCAGATAATCCAGACCAACATACAGGTCTTCCAGCTTGGGTTGCTGGTAAAAAACGCCGTAGTTCATGTGAAACACGGTCTTATCTGTAACGGGAAACCCAACGCCCAGGCGCGGGCTAATCTTGTGATACACGCTGTTGCCAGCCAGATCCGATGGATCCAGCGTGGAATCGCCACCCAATGGCACGCCTTCATTAGCGAGCACATCGGTACTCGCATTCAAATAATCGTACCGAATGCCCGCATTGATGATCAACCCGTCGTATTCCATCTTGTCCTGCACATAAAACGAGGCCAAAATGGGTTCTTTTAGCGCGTCTCGGGTCGAATCCAGAGGTTCGACTGCCTGGCCATCCCAGTTGTAATCATACCCATAGCGATCTACATCCTGAAAGCCACCCCTGTCGTCTGTGCTGACAAATGGACCGCGGTAGGTCAAACTGGGGGTCAGGTGCCGGTAATAACGCAACCGATGCATCTGCACGTCAAAACCGAGCTTAAATTGGTGATTGCGGCTAATCTGGCTGGTCAGATCAAAGTCGATAG
>JAPPAB010000082.1 GCA_026705765.1 Gemmatimonadota bacterium | reverse complement strand
GAGCTTCAAAAAGTCCAACCAGGGGCAGATTGGGAGCACATTGCTCGAAAATGCGAATCGCCTGGATATAGGGCGGGTTATGGGCAGGCGCGAGGCTATTGTAGTCCGCCATGCGCTGCAAGACGTCTTCTGTGAGAAGATAAGTACCCGCTTTACCGCGCATGTGCACGGTTTTAAATCCAATAGCATCGAGGTCAGACAAGTCGGAGAGCACACCAGTGCGCGTGTCTGTCAGACGCGCAATAACATCGCGGACAGCAGACGGATAATCCGGCAAGTGTTGTTCGGTTTCAACAGCGCATTCGCCAATCTGATGGGCAACAGGTGAAGACGGATCGCCGATGCGTTCGAGACGACCTTCGGCGAGCACCGCTTCATCGGTCATGTCAAACAGGCGATATTTGAATGAAGTAGAGCCTGCGTTTGCAATGAGGATTTTCATGGTGTGACTGTTTCAAGCCTCTGCAGGGGTTTATCGGCAATGGGCAAATGAACGAGCGATGAAGTCACAGCCAAGAGAATCGCGGCAATCCAAATCATATCGTAAGACCCCGTTGCATCATACACGCGCCCGGCCAGCCACACGCCCAAAAAACTGCCGATCTGATGACTGAAAAAAACAATGCCATACAGCGTGGAAAGATAGCGCGAACCAAATATCTGCGCGACAGTGCCACTGGTTAGCGGAACGGTTGCAAGCCATAAGAACCCGATCGCGCTGCCAAACACAAGCGCAGACGTATTTGTAACGGGTATGAACAGGAATCCGCTAATGACAATGGCGCGACCAAAATAAAGCAAACTCAAGAGATATTTTTTCCGATATCGGTCGCCGAGTTGCCCCGAAAGATAAGATCCAAAAATGTTAAAAAGGCCTATCAGGGATAACGCCGTTGCACCGACCATCTTTGAAAGACCGTGATCAGTCAGAAAAGCGGGCAGATGCGTGGCGATAAATGCCACGTGAAATCCACACACAAAAAATCCCGCATTGAGCAACCAGTATCCCGAATGACCTCGCGCTTGAAGCAATGCTTGAAGCAGACTGCCATCATGGGATTCAACGGTATTTGGAGACACCTCGCGCCCGCGATGTGGAATCCCAATAGCGAGCAAGGCACTCGCGCCCGCGATCAGGGCAATAAAAGCGAATGAAGATTGCCAGCCCACGCCAGAGAGAAGCCATTGAACACCCGGCACAATTGCAAACGTCCCGAAAGAACCCGCAGCAGTAATAAGCCCAAAAAACGAGGCGCGTTTTTCCGGTGCAACAACCTGAGCGACCGCACCGAGGACCACCACATAGGAGATACTGCTGAGTGCGATGCCCATGAGCACGCCGAGCACGGTGTACAGACCGAGAGGCGTAATGACAGAAGACAAAAGAAAAAAACAGACTGCATAGAGCAACGCGCCGCCAGCAACGACCCATCGCGGCCCAAAATGATCTGATAGAATGCCCACTATGGGCAAACCAAAAATGAGGTTTTGCCAAGCGATAGCCAGGCTAAAGACTTCGCGCCCAATGCCGAGATCCTGGCTGATCGGTGCCAAAAAAAGGCCAAAGGATTGGCGAATGCCCATGCTGACAAACACAATCAGGGCACTACAAAATATGACAATAGTCGCTTTGCGATTGGGCACTTTCCGATCCCACTCATCTATGAACTACTGTCCCATATTCATTGGGAATTGGTCCGTCGTATTCCCAGGTTTCCCAGGGCGTATCTCGGTGCGATTCCCGAACGATGGTTCGAATTTTCGAAACAATATCTGGATATTCAGTTGCGAGATCATTTTGTTCGCCGATATCCGCTGCCAAATCGTAGAGTTCAACAACACCTTTGGGATTGGTATGACCCTCGGGTAAATACGCCTTCCAATCACCCAGACGAACAGCACTGACCCCGCGTCGTTCCCAGTAGAGGAATTCGTGCGCTTGTTGGGTATCGCTACCCAGGAGTGCGGGCACCATAGAAATGCCATCAACCGGTTCCGGGACAGACGTATCAGCCAATTCGCAGAACGTGGGCAACATATCCTGAAAACCCGAATAATGTGCGCTCGCAGTACCGGGTTGAATCGTTCCAGGCCACCGGGCGACAAAGGGCACGCGGATACCACCTTCGTAGAGACTTCCCTTTTTTGCGCGAAGGGCACCAGCCGCGTTGAAATGTCCAAGCGTATTGCCACTGCCGTGGGGACCGTTGTCGCTCGTGAAGATAACAAGCGTATTCTCCGCAATTCCGAGCGCGTCGAGCATATCCAAAAGCGTGCCAATATCGCGGTCCATACGCGTAATCATAGCCGCCTGCGTTTTCTGATTTTCCGTCCAGGGTTTGTCTTTGTAAATATCGAGAGATGGAATTTCGAATCTGGTGTGTGGAATCGTATAGGCCAAATAGAGGAAAAAGGGATTGGATTTCTGATCGCGCACAAATTGCAAAGCCTCAGCCGTGAGCAGATCGTGTGAATACGATTTGCCGTAGAGCATAATTTTCTGATCGTTGCGCCAGAGGTGCTGAGGATAATACGTGTGGGCTTCGCGCTGGCAATTGTACCCAAAAAAGTGATCAAACCCCTGATTGTTGGGATCGCCTTCCGATCCCGGATATCCCAATCCCCATTTGCCAATACAAGCAGTGGCATAACCGCCCTTTTTGAGCAATTTGGCAACCGTCTGTGTCTCCCCGGGAATGGGCACATTGCCCTCAATGGACAAAGCGCGATTGTCCCGCACATAACAATGCCCCGTATGCAGACCCGTCATAAGCACACACCGCGAAGGCGCACACACCGAAGACCCGGCATAGTGATCCGTAAACCGAATGCCCTCCGCTGCGATGCGGTCAATATTCGGCGTATAAATAAACTCCTGCCCAAAACAACCCAGGTCGCCGTAGCCGAGATCGTCTGAGAGGATGTAGATAATATTGGGCAGAGAATTTTTAGACATGAATTACGGTCTCCACAGGTCTTACTCGGGGTTCTGGAAGCGGGCAACCTTGAGATTCAAAATGGCGAATAACATCAGCAACTACTTCACACAATTCTTCGTAAACTTGCAGCGGATCATCGCTGTGAATCCCCGTGATCAAGTCCGGGCATTTGCCGATATATACGCCGTCTTCCTCACTCCATTCTACCCATTTGTGGTAGCGATCAATAGCTTTCATTTTTTAGCTTCCTGAATCGCGCCTTGAACTTGTTTTTCCTGATATGGTTTTGCGTCATTTCCAAGATTTCCGCTGAGGGTGACAACGCCCCGATATTTGTCGTGTGCAAATTTTCTATGCGATCCTTTACCTCCACCAGAAATCTCGTAAAATCCCGCTTTCCTCAAGTCCTGAATCAATTCTCTGATTTTTCTAGGCGTTATTTTTTATTTTTGGGTAATCTCACTATCGGCTTGCCATCCATAATAGTGTCAATATCCCCTGGTCACATTGGACAACTTTGCGCTGGTGGCAGCAAAGGTCTCGGCAGCAGGTTAGGGATTCGCTTGCCTGTATGACTCATAAGCCGCCCGCACAACCTCCTCAGCCAACTTGCCTCGGATATCGTAATTGCGCCGACCTGCCCAGTATTCCGCCCAATGTTCATCACTGGCCATCCAATTATTCCAATAGAAGACACCATTTACTATTTCAGGATACTGAGCCATAGTATTGATTAACGCCTGGTAGATGTTGGCCTGGGTTTCTCTCCCGTCATCCAGCCCGTTGCCGTTCAAGTCTGTAAATACGAATCGCCGACCTTCTGCGATTGATGAGTCACCTGGGCTTTGAGATGATTCAACCACATCTATAACACCATATTCGGTAAACAAAATAGGACGTCCAGGATTTCTGTTCGTAAGAGGCACAAGCAGGTTTTGGAATATCTGACTATAACTCGCTTGGAAAGTTTCGACACTTAGTACCGTTGACGGACGCAAGTCCGTCAGTGGAAACCACGCACTGAATCCGATAATATCCAAATCCAGATCTTCCCACAAATGATCTGATCCCGGTCCGAAGTCGTGAGGCCAACGAAATACGTCTATGTGCATATCGTAAGTTAGCAGGCCGTCATATACACTACGGACACGCTCTACCATTGATTTGAGTTCTTTCCCAAAATGGTTAGGCCAACGATTTCCGGATCGTGTGCGAAATAGATAGTCTGTTTCTGTGCCGAGAGAATACATCTGCACACCTTCCTCTTGTGCGATGCGGGCAAAGTGAACGGCCTGCTGTGTATAGGTCTCCCAAAACTCTGCGACAAATCGCTCATGGTCTGGATGGTCAATGCTCCAGGGCCAATTTTCAGGCAAAATCAAATAATCTGGCCACCATCGCGGAGCATAAGGATTGCCCATTTGCCACCTGTACACAGGACGTGCGGCCTCTTCAGCCTCAAAGGCTTCAAATGCCAGGGTCAGATACACATTCATTCCATGACTTCTAAATTCTCGGATCAATTGCCTCAGAGCTTCATCTGAAAAAGTAGGAATGCGTACATCTGATGAGTACACGCGCTCAACCGTGCTATCCATGCTGTCATCGTAGTGCAGAGCGACGGAAAGCCCAACCCAGTTCACCTGCAGGCTCTTCAGCCATTCAATATAGTCTGGAGGTATAAGTGTTCCTACCCTCCCGGTAGCTTCCCATTCTGCCACAACTTCTGTGTTGGTTCCCCAGTTCCCACCAACATGAAGGGCACGCAGGGGAAAATTCATCATGTCCGACAGCAGAGGCACAGTTTTGCCAAAATCACTGACGAAAATCAAAAAGTCTGAAAATTCAATTGTGCCATTGCCATTCAGATCAAACCGGGCTTTATATGTTTCGTCGGTGTGATCTAACCCAAAGTATTCTACAAACAGTAGAAAATCCGAAAAACCGACGATGCCATCGCCATCAAAGTCGGATGAACGAGTGAATGGCGACGTATCATTTGATTGCGCCAAGGACAGCGAGGTAATTGAAAGCGTAAGAGCTATCAGAGCAACAGGCGTGATCCATTGACACATGGATTCTCCTCTCAATATTTCCCATAGTGTTTGAAATGTACATTGTACATCTTATTCTTAGCTTGATCCCTCTTCAGGATGTGCCTTTCCCTTGCCACACATCCTCCAATAAAGACGCCAGATGTTCCGGAGTCAATCCACGAGCCTGCGCCTGTTGTCCAATTTCATCCATCACAGCTTTCAAAGATCGCCGAGGACTGAGCGTGAGGTCCTGGAGGCAAAGGCGCAAAAGGTATTGCTCTTGAGGTGACATCTCGGCATAAGCTTTTGCGACTTCTTCATCCACCTGAATCGAGATTGTTGCCGTAGCCATATCAATGTCCTCCTGAAATCTACCATTTTCAAGAAAGTCATAATTTAGATATATTATACACAACGCGAAATTCTGTCCATCCCGTTCATCCATATCGACGAGGAGC
This sequence comes from Gemmatimonadota bacterium, assembly GCA_026705765.1. Taxonomy (NCBI): domain Bacteria; kingdom Pseudomonadati; phylum Gemmatimonadota; species Gemmatimonadota bacterium. Next base: position 27,963 of record JAPPAB010000082.1, on the reverse strand, counting down.
GAGCATTGGAATCTCCAGCAGAAGAACGTTTGCGAAATCCTCCGCCAGACAGTGCCATCGCGCGAGCACGCGATTTTGGCATAGATCTCACACTGCTCATTGAACGATTGCGATTGACACCCGAAGAACGCGTGTTGCGCCTGCAACGGGAGATGGTAGCCTTTGACCAAATACGCAGCAAAGCAAAAAAATAGGCATAACGATGCTTCCACTCATTGAGCAGGCGTCAATATCCGTCCAAGTCACATTGGACAGTTCCTATTTTAACTCTTCCATAACCCTGCGAGTAATTTCCGCAATAAGATCGTCCTGAGAAGTTTGGGCAGAGGCTGTACCACCGGCACTCAATGTGCGAATCGTGGGAATGCCGCCATTGGAGGATTGCGTAGTAGGAACATCGGGGACATCGCACGCTGGATCGGGACCGCGAAGACCCATGCGGTTGCGAATAGCGACCAGTTTTTCCACCTGTTCCGCATTGAGTTCGTTATAACCGCCGAGCTGTTGTGCCACAAAAAGTATTTTCGCAAAATGCTCCAGCGTTTCCATCTTATAATAGGCATTCATCACACCGGCACCGATCGTAGTCGCACCGTGATTTTCGAGCAAATAGGCGTCGTAATCTTTGACGTATTGCCTGATCGGTTCAGATATCTCTGGTCCTCCCGGCGTACCGTATTCCACAATAGGTATAGCGCCGAGAGTGATAATCACCTCGGGCAAAACACACATAGTAAGGGGAACGCCAGCCACCGCAAAACCCGTAGCCGTTGGCGGATGCGCGTGTACTACAGCGCGCACATCGGGGCGCTCGCGATAGAGAAAAATGTGCATCCCAATTTCCGACGAAGGCCGCTTTTGCCCACTCACGAGCGTGCCATCCATGTCAGTAATACAGAGATCTTCGACCTTGAGAAATCCCTTGGACATCCCCGTTGGCGTAGTGAGAATGCGGTCTTCTTCAATTCGGCATGAAATATTGCCATCGTTAGAAGCGACAAAGCCGCGTTCGTACACGCGGCGCCCGGCTTCAACAATATCGAGCTTGGCCTGATGGAGATTCATTTTATGTCTCACCCCTTCATATCAATATCATCCACAACGCCGACAATAACGGAACGCACCGCAGGCAATTCCACATTGAGGACGAGACCTGCCGCGACGCCCTGTCGGATCACGAGGACAATTTCGCCTCGGCCAACGCCTGTGGCGTCAACTGCAAGAGCCGATGCGCCGTCATCTTTGCCATCGGGCGTAATGGGCTGCACGACCATGAGTTTGGCGCTGTTGTAATCGCTGTGTTTAATAGTCGATGTGACGCTACCGAGTACGCGGGCCAGGAACATTATGGAATTTGGGATTAGAGATTTAGTCCCCCCTTCTTCTGTGGGGAACCGGAGGGCAGGCTACCTCATACATCAACCTGATCTACAATACCGACAACTGCCGCGTCAACCGGGCCGTATTTATCGGGCAGGGCGTTGGGAGCTTCTCGTGAACCGACCCAGTAGATGGTCTCGCCATCGCTGGCATTGACCACATCAATAGCGACAAAAGCCTCTCCAGCTTTTTTGTGCTCGTGATCAATCGGTTCAACGACAAGCAGTCTAAAACCTTTGAGCGAAACATCTTTGCGCGTCGCCCAAATTTTGCCAATGACGCGGCCGAGGAACATTTTTACCTCGCGAGATACGGGACTTATACAATTCTAAAATAGTCGATGAGGGCACAGCGGCGCTGGCGGGTAAATGTGCGGGCAGACGTGCAGCCTTCGCCGGTGGGTGTGGCAATAGAGAAAGACGTATAGCCTTCGCCACCTGCGCCCAATCCCGCAGATGACGCGCCGTTTTTCACAAAAATCGTACACTTACACCGGCGAGCCATAACCGTCATATTCTCGACATTCTTAGAATGCATGACCGCCGTGTGGCGATACCCCTGTTCGGCCCGAATAGCCCAGTCAATTGCCCTGTGTACATCGGGTGTGCGAACAATGGGGACAAACGGCATCATCTGCTCGTGTTGAACAAAATCGTGCTCATTTTCAACCTCGCCAATCAAAAGCTCTGTATCGGGCGAAATATTGAGACCAATTTGGGCAGCAAGCACATGCGCGCTGCGACCAACGAGGTCTCGATTGAGCATCCAATCGCCCTTGTCGTCGCGGGGAAATGCAATTTTGGTCAACGCATCAATTTGCGACCGGTCGAGTTCCACACAATTATTTGCCTTCAGGTAGCGCATTAGTTCATCGGCCACGGATTGAACTGCAAAAACTTCCTTTTCGCCAATACACAAAATATTATTGTCAAAACCGCCGCCTTCAATAATGCCGAGGGCGGCCTTTTCGATATCGGCGGTCTCATCTACAACCACAGGAGGATTGCCAGGTCCTGCTGCGATCACGCGCTTGGGTGCTTGCATGGCCGCTTTGACAACACCGCCCCCACCGGTGACGAGAACGAGGTCGATGTCGGGATGCACAAAAAGGCTCTGCGCCGTTTCTATGGATGGTTCGCGCACAGCGACGAGCAGATTTGGTGGACCGCCCGCGCCGACAATGGCGCGATTGAGCATCTGAAGACCCAGAGCCGAAACATCTTTCGCGCTCGGATGGGGCGCAAAAACCGCGCTATTGCCCGCAGCGATAAAGCTAATTGCATTGTTGACCATCGTGGGCACCGGGTGCGTGGATGGCGTGACAGCCGCAATCACGCCAAAGGGCGCCATTTCAACAACCGTCAAACCATTGTCGCCCGTCCAGGCCGTGGGCTGCAAATCTTCAACGCCAGGCGTGTGTTGTACAACAACCTCGAGTTTGCGAATTTTGTGCGGCACCTTACCCATGCCGGTTTCTTCAACGGTTTTTTGCGCGATACCCTTTGAATGCGCCATGGATTCTCGGCGAATTGCGGCAATCAGATCGCGGCGTTGCGCCAGGCTCATTGCTTCAAGGGCACGCTGGGCTTCTGAAGCCGCAGCAATAGCTTCTTCGAGATCGTCAAAAAGGCCATCGTCGCCCTTGTTTTCATAGCGCGCAGGCGGTGTAATAACCGCAGGAGCTTCGCGCTCAGCCACAAGGCGACGCACGACCTGCTCAACCACCGATTGGATTTGGATTTCGTCTAAGTTCATAAGCAATAGAAGCTTTCAGTTCCCCGCTCCACTCTCCAAAGGCAATACCTCGCTTATTTTGCTGATTGCTGACCGCTGATAGCTATTTTTGATAAACCGCTTCACCTTCAATTTCTGCCGTGTCGATAATAGCGACAATCACCGCATCGACAGGACGATTTTCAGTCACACTCGTCATACGGGCAGAACTCCCACTACAACAGAGCACGACTTCGCCATCGCCTGCACCAACAGCATCTACGGCGACCACAAAACTTTCTTTGAGTTCGAATGCGGGCAAATCGAGCGTTTGGACGATCTGGAGCTTAAAACCCGCCAGGCCGCTGTCTTTTTGGGTGGCAACCACCGTTCCCACCACCTTTCCGAGGGTCATAGTTTAGTCGTTTGAAGAGCCGATAGGCAGAATATTTTCAAGGCTACCATGTGGTCGCGGAATGACGTGTACGGAAACGAGTTCACCAACCTTGCCAGCAGCGGCAGCGCCGGCTTCCGTTGCGGCTTTGACTGCTGCCACATCGCCGCGCACAATAGCAGTGACATATCCCGCGCCAATGCGTTCCCAATTGACAAATTGGACATTGGCGGCTTTGACCATCGCATCGGCAGCCTCAATCATAGCTACGAGACCTTTGGTTTCAATCATGCCGAGGGCTTCACCCATGTTGTATCCTCCTGAAAAATGATCATTGGTTACTAAAAATAACCGCTTCTACTTGTGGATCGAGATTTGGAATGATGTGAGCGGCAACGAGATCCCCAACGCGCTCGGCAGCTTCTGTTCCCGCTTCGATAGCTGCGCGAACCGCCCCCACATCGCCGCGCACGAGTGTGGTGGTATATCCCGCACCGATTTTTTCGTACTTTTCAATTGTGACGGAAGCCATTTTGACCATCGCATCGGCAGCTTCTGTCGTGCCAATAACGCCGAGTGTTTCAATCATACCGAGTGCAGTCATTTTATCATAAACACCGTATCGCCACAGACGAGATCAGCTGCATTGGCATCGTCGGTATCCAGATGGAGTTCGGGCAAATAGCTTTCGTCAATTTTGAGACGCACATTATCATATATAACGCCTTTTTCGCCTCCCACGCGCACCTTGACAGTTTCCCGTCCGTGAAAGCCATAATCTATTACATCAGATGGGCGCAGGTGAATATGGCGCGTAGCGCGAATGGCCGCATTTACCGTGACCGACCCCCTGGGACCGATAAAAGTAACAGGTGGCGCATCTCTCAGGTCTCCCGAATCCCTCACAGGCGGATCAACGCCGATGTAGATGGCATCTGTTCGGGCGAGTTCAACCTGATTATAGTCGCGGCTGGGACCGAGAATCCGCACGCGCTCAATCGCGCGCAAACGGGGACCAACAACAGAGATGACTTCCTCGGCGGCAAAAGCACCCGGCTGATAGAGTTCGCGATAAGGCGTTAAGGTGTGACCCGCACCAAAAAGGATCTCCAGGGTTTCGTCGTCAACATGTGCATGCCGGGCAGATACACCTGCGGAAATGGGAATTTCTTCGCCATCTCCACCGCGTATTTGAAGCACGACTTCTCGTGCGATGCGATCAATCGCATCACTTTCCCCGCTGTTTTGCCCGAAAGAACAAAGCCCGCAATCATCGCACACAGAGGCATTTTTTCGCATTGGAAGCATTGTCATTTTTTTGTATCAAGGGCTGTTTACAAGAGGCGAAAAATAGCCCATGACTGCTGTAAAGTCAAGAGCTAAACACGTTGTAAAAAAGCGCGATGCTTGACAAGTACCGCGCTTTAAACCAAATTCAGAGAAATCCCTTTATTTTTTCTAACCATCATGAGAAATATACATTTGCTACTCAGATTACTCATGGGCATCCCGATGTTTTTTTGTCTCGCCAGTCCAGTGATAGGCGAAGATGCCTCGCCCGATATCCCTTTAAACCATCCCGTGTATCTCCTGTTAGATCGCCTGAATGCGCGAGGTTGGGTTGCCGTACCCGATACACGGCCCTTGAGCCGGATACAAGTTGCACGGATGCTCTCCGCCGTATCAAACCAATCTATGTCGGCAACCGAGCGGGGCCTCGTCAATCGACATATCGCAGAACTGGAAAACCGCGCAGCTTTTGCACGCGAGCCCCGATGGACATGGCGCGACTCAGCGGCATCCGTCACACTCGAACCACTGGTGCGACAACAGGTGATTGCGCGCAGGGGTGATGGATTTGTAAACGAGACCGCGTCGCAAACCTATATTGGCGGTTCTGTGCGCGGGCGATTCCACACATTGGGATTTTATGCACGCCACTTTGAGGCCCGCGAGTGGAGCAACCAACCGCGCCTTCGGCGTGAAGATGTGCTGGCCCACCCCATTGAAGACGTGCAACTCAAGGGCAAAAAGGCAGATTTCCGCGAAAGCGCGTTTCAACTGGCCTGGGCAAATTCCTGGATGCGTATAGATGCGGGTAAAGGAAGCATGGATTGGGGACCAGGGCGCACGGGAAATTTATTGCTCTCCAACAACGCGTCATCTTATGGCCTGTTTCGGTTGCAGGCATCACACGGGCGATTGCGCTATACCCACATCGCTTCATCGCTGCGCGCCCGCCCGGGCCTAATCGACACAACGCGACGGTGGATCGACAATGGACATGTGCGTATCTTTTTGCGGCGAAAGCGGCTGGCCGCGCACCGACTGGAAATCGCGTTCTCAAAAGTGCGAATTGGGCTGCACGAAGCCGTGGTATATGGCGATCGAGGATTTGAGCTACTCTACGTTTTGCCAGTCGCAGTATTTGCCGGAACGCAAAATCACCTGGGAAATCGCGACAATCTCGTGATTGGAGCCGATATATCGGCGTACATCCGGACGGGACTAACAATTTATGGCGCGTGGTTTTTTGATGATATGGTCAAATTCGACCCCGATGCATTTTCCAATCAATTTGCCTTTCAAGTGGGCGCGTTCTGGGTCGATCCAATGGGACTGCGAGATACCGATATACGCGCCGAATACGTGCGCGTGGAGCCTTACGTGTACGCGCACAATTTTGACATCAATACGTATGAACACTACGACACCCTGTTGGGCTATCCAACCGGGCCAAATGCAGACCGATATTTTGTACAAGTGACACACCGCTTTTCACCGAGCCTGAAAGCGTCTTTAACTTTTGAAAGAGAGCGACAAGGAGAAAATCCAGTAAACCCAGATGGAACAATTGTCAATGTGGGAGGTAATGCACAACTGGGGCGTCGGTTACAGGACCCAACCACGCGAGACTTTATGTCGGGCGATGTGGAGACACATCAAAAAATAGGTGGTCGCGTGGAATTTACACCCGTGAGAAATTGGACTTTACAGGTACAATATCAACGCCATCGCATCATAACCCGGCAAAGTAGAGCAACGGGGCATGAATGGACAGCAACAATGGATGTGAACTTCTATTGATTTGCAGTTTTTCTCGCGTTTTGACGGCTATGAGCTTTGTATCTTGTGTTCAATTTTGGCAGTGGATCAACCACATGGGACGGTAATTGTAAATGCGCGCAGCAATGCACACACGCGGCAATCGAGTTTTGCTATATATCGTTATTTGTGGCGTTCTATTATTGTCTCCATGGGTTGCTGTTTTCGGGTTTCCATCATTCAGGCAATTTTGGAACATGCCGCAAACGCCCCTCATTTTTGCCGACACACACACCATTATAACCAGTGCAGAGTCGCATGCTTTGGGCTACGACCCAATGTTTAAAAATATCTCTGATCCCTATGGTAGAGAGATGAACTATCCGCGAATCTGGCAATGTCTATTTTGGCTGCCGATCAACAGCGATCACCTAGTGATTTTGGCTGGAATTTTTATCCTCCTGTTTTTTGTCGGTATTTTTTTGTTTTTAAAAACAATTGATACCCAAACAGCTCTGTTTTTGGGGGCTGTGACGTTTTCCCCTTCAGCGATTTTCGGGCTACAATCAGGCAACAACGATCTCGTTATCTTTTTTGTCGTCGCACTGGCATTGAGGTTGGGTTATCGCTCGAAACTTTGGGGATCAATCGCGATGTTCTTCGCAGCTATCCTGAAGGTATTTCCAATTTTTGGATTGGCGCAGCTTTTGACAGAAGATAAACGCGACTTCTGGCGAATTCTAATGCCACTTGCCGCACTATTTCTGGCCTACTGCTGGATATCTCTCGATGATTTTCGGCAAATTTACAGTGTAACACCTCGAGGACGCAGTGGTGCTTATGGCGTGTATGTTCTGCCCATGATGATTGAGAAAACCCTGCAAAAGTGGACGATTTTTCCCGATTTGCGCACCTGGATAATTGCGGCAGCACCGATATTTTTTTACGGCATCGCCGGTTTGGTCTTTTTGATTTCGCTTTACGCGCTGGCTAACAAAAACACCTCATCTCGGCCGGTTGCGGGGATACATATCAGCCCATTTCGAGCGGGAGCTTGTATTTATATCGGCAGCTTTTTGCTCGCCAGTAACTGGAATTACCGGATGATCTTTCTCATTTTCACCATTCCCCAACTCTTTGCCTGGTTGTCCATTGCAGATATCCGGCTTTTGCGCATTCTTCGGATCACCCTGGTCGGTATTTTGTTTTCCTGCTGGTCAATGTTTATACAGGGTATTTTTGGATCGTACATTTTTATACTGGACGAGATTGCTAATTGGGTCGTTTTTTCTGGACTCATATACCTATTTCTCGCATCACTGCCCAACTGGCTATTCGATACGCTGTTATATCTCGTTCCTATTCGACGGTAATTGAGACGCGAGGCGATCCATTTTTGAATAAAGAACCCACTTATTGGAAACCGTCTTAGATGCTTCAAACAAATTTCTTTGATCCTGCAAAACCCCAACTGTTGGTTCTGGTATGTTTGGGGCAGATCCTGTTAATTGCACTACCGTTTTTGATACATGACGCGCTTGCGGCGATTCTCGTTCTGAGTTTGTTGTCGGCAATTGCACTTTTTGGCTCTCTCACGCTGTCAGTGCTCTATTTGTGTTTCACCGCTGCGGTTGTGCCTTCCTGGTTTTATGAAGACTATCTGGTCTTGCCTATGGGCTTCAAGTTCTATGAAGGCCTTCTCGTTGTGGTAATGGGCATTGCCTATCTCAACTATTTGTTGGAAGGCCGATGGAATTGGAGACGGCGCACGTTTTTGGATCGACCAATGTGCGTACTGCTGGGACTGGTCGTACTTTCATGCTTATTGGGGTTGATCTACGGACAGTCAATCTCGCAAATGTTGCGCGACGTGCGCTATCCATTGTACTACGCGTTGTTCTTTGTGGTGACGTGGTTTTTTGATGTGCGGCGATTCTCCACATTCCTGCATTTATTTTTGTTCATCGCCGCAATTGTCGGCATCGAGTATTTGTTTGAATTTCTTTTGCAGGTCGATACGGACATTGCGGGTGGTTTTGTTCGGGTCGCACGACTCGAAGGCATTGTGTTGCCGATGGGCATGCTCATTATTGCCGCCATTTTATTATTTGAAACGCGGGCGTACAGGCGCGCCTGGGCGTGGAGCGCGATATTGCCCATCGGGTTGGCTCTGGTTTTGACAATGGGACGGGGCATGTGGATTTCGCTATTCGTCGGGCTGGGCAGTCTGGCCGCATTGACCATCCTGGATAAACAGGCTCGACACCTGTCGCGTCTTATTGTCGTGGCACTGGTCCCTCTCCTGCTGCTGGCGATGGGGTATGTTTTTCAGCAACAAACCCGCGCTGCCGTCAGCGATATGGCATTGGACCGCGTGACGCGCAGCGTCGAAGCCGTAAGTGGGCGGTTGATATCTTATGGCAATGCACTGGAAAAAATTCGTCAACGGCCGCTACTCGGCGGCGGACACGGCGAAACCGTGACGTCTCTGGTGACATTTCCACCACCGCCACAGATATTGACAGTAGGTGCAGTTGACAATGTTTATTTGACGATTGGATTGAGGATGGGACTGGTGGGCGTCGCAGCATTTTTGTGGATCTTTGGCTTTGCTCTGTGGCGCGCATATCAATTATTCCAGCAAAGTAATGACACCCGCGTGCGTGTGTTCTGCGCGGCATTTATCGCCATTTATGCAGCACTCCTCGTCTATGGCATGGCAGATGCAACCCTCTTTGCCAATCGGTTGATCTTTATCCATGCGACATTTTTAGGGCTTATTGCACGGCTGGTAGCAGAGGAAAAAAATAATGCCTGAATGTGTGACAGCAATAGTGGTCAACTGGAATGCCGGAGAAAATCTGGCGCGGTGCATTGCCGCATTACTTGATCAGCGTGAAACAGATCTCGATGTGGTCGTAGTCGATAACGCATCATCGGACAACAGCCTGGAGGCATTGGAAACTTATGGCGATCGCGTGCGCGTGATCCAAACCGGCGCAAATCTGGGATTTGGGAGCGCAGTAAACCGCGGTGTGGCTGTCTCGCACAGCGCGCTTGTCATAGCCTTAAATCCCGATGTCGTGTTGCAACCAGATGCAGTGAATAAGATGGTCGAATTTTTGAATACACACGCCAATGTGGGCATGGTGGGGCCAAAGCTTAAAGACGCGGATGGGCAGGTGCTTGCCTCGTGCGGTGAAGCGCCCAGGCTCAGAGATGAAATCTGTCGTAAATTCCTATTGCATCTAATATTTCCATTGCTTAAATTTCGGCGGCGGAGGCCCACCAAACCCGAAGCTGTCGCCTGGGTGACCGGAGCGTGTTTCGCGGTTCGCCGCCGCGTTTTGAGCGCTGTAAACGGGTTAGACGAGGCCATTTTTATGTATTACGAAGATGTAGATCTCGGCCTGTGTATCAACCGCGCTGGCTGGCAGGTCATGTATTTACCCTGCGCCGAAGGCATACACATCGGGGGCGAAAGTTCCAAACAGGCATTGACGCGGATGCTCGTGGCCAGTGAAGCGTCTTATGCCTATTTTATTGCCAAACACCTGGGACAATGGGCTGCGCGCTTGCTCAGGCTCCTGCGTCCTGTAGAAATGACGTTGCGAACATTGCTCTGGGGAAGTGTGTTTTTAATCGCCCACAGCCGTCGCACAGAGGCGCGAGCGCGTTTGCGAGCTTACTGGTTTATACTGACTAACAACACGTCAGCACATGCCTTAACTCACGGTGCTGTGGAGGAAGGTCCATGATTCCCATTTTTCGTCCCTGGTTTGACAATGCAGAAGTCGAAGCAGTACGCGAAGTATTGATGTCCGGTTGGGTCGGTCCCGGGGAAAAAGTCGAAGAACTCGAAGCGCGATTTGCCCATTATGTAGGGGCACAACACGCAGTATCTGTCAACTCGTGCTCTGCAGCCCTTCTACTGGCTTTGAAGATACTTGATGTAGAGGGCGGCGAAGTCATTACCACGCCCTTGACCTTTGTATCGACCAATCACGCAATTTTGCAAAACGGAGCCACGCCGGTGTTTTGCGACATAGATCCCGAAACACTCAATATCGATCCTAAGGCAATAGCCGCCAAAATCACGCCGCGCACCCGAGCGATTATGGTGGTGCATTTTGCCGGGCACCCTTGCGACATGGATGAGATTCTGTCCATTGCAAATGGGATTCCAGTCGTAGAAGACGCCGCACACGCCAGCGGCGCGCGCTACAAAGGCCGAATGGTCGGCGGGATGGGCACAGTGACGTGTTTTAGTTTTGATGCGCGTAAAAATTTGTCAACCTGCGACGGTGGGATGTTGACCACCAACAATTCAGACCTTGCCGAACGCGCGCGAAAACTGCGCTGGATGGGCATTTCGCGCGGAACTTATGATCGGTTTCGAAAAAATGGCGCAGAGCATCGATGGGAATACGAAGTGGGCGAACTCGGCTATAAATGCTACATGAACGATCTCAATGCGGCAATTGGTCTGGTGCAATTGGGCAAATTGGAGTCGGCCAATGCACAACGCAGAGAGATTTTTTTGCAGTACGGACGTGCATTTGCCGCCCTCGACTGGATGCAAACACCTGTAGAAAAACCCCAGGTTCGCAGTGCAATGCACGCTTATGTGGCACGCGTATCCCAGCGCGATGAATTGATAGATCATCTGGGGCAACACAACATCGATGCGGGCGTACACTACAAACCCTGCCATTTATTTGAAGTGTACAAACCCTATCGCACAGACTTACCCGTCACCGATGCCGTGTGGCGCAATCTGGTCACCTTGCCCCTATTCCCAAGCATGACCGAAAGCGAAATAGGACAAGTCATCGCAGCCGTGTGCGACTTCCAACCCTAAGGTACGTTTTGACGCCCGTTATTTTATTCGGCATTACCGCAATTCTATCGGCTTTGTTCACGGCGGCTACGCGTCTCATGGCACGCCGTTTAAATACACCCAATGCGCCTGTTTCAACACTGGGCGGTACAGCTTTGCTGGCCGCTCTTTTTTGTGGCTTCTGGTTTTTGCCTCAATCGCTCCCTTTGGGCCTCGTCATCGGTGCTGTGGGAATGGCATTCATCGGTATTTTAGACGATTGGAAACCCTTTGCGCCACTGCACAAATTTGCGCTAACCCTCGTAGTTGCAGGCATTGCCGCCTGGCTTGGCCCGCGTTTCCATCTCACAAATATTTACTGGATAGACGCCACACTAACTGCGTTGTGGATGGTCTGGATGTGCCATGCATTCAATGTTCTGGACATGGAAGACGGTCTTTCCTCAGGTAGTGGAACCATTGCTTCGCTGGGTTTGTGGGTGATAAACGCAGGCGATTGGGCACTCGTAACAGCGGGCGCACTCACGGGGTATTTGCTACACAATTTTCATCCCGCCCGCATCCTGATGGGCGACACCGGAAGCCTGTTAATTGGCTTCTTGCTCAGTAGTATGGCTGTTTCTGTCGCAAATCAAACTGGCGGCCTCACGGGCGTCATCGGACCTTTGATCGCCCTGGGCCTCCCCATCTTTGAAGCCGTATTTATCAGTGCAATCCGATTTGCCAAAGGCCGCTCTATTGTCCGACCCAGCCGGGATCACGTTGCACAGCGATTGATACAATGGGGGCTACCAGTGCGTGCAGCAGTCGCTCTGATGTGGCTGACAGGCATTGTTTTGGGTGGTCTGGCACTCGCGTTCACCCTGGGACACTGGATCAGTTTGGTTGGTGTTGCGTGTCTCGCAATCGGTGCGGGGCGGGGATTGTCGCACGTGGATATGGAAGGCGATGGATGTGATGGACGCCCGGTTGGCCTATTTGGCAAAAACTGGTTGATTCACCGCAAAATGCGCCAGACAATGGACGAAGTAAAGGAGATAGTAAGTGGGAAATTGCTGGATGTGGGGTGTGGCAATAAACCCTATGCCAACATTTTTGAGACGCGCGTACAACAATACATCGGCCTGGAAAAAGGGCGAGAGCGGTATGAACGCACCGACGTGTGGGGCGATGTGCAGGCCCTCCCCATCCGCGACCAAACCTGCGATACCGTGTTGTGCAATCAAGTCTTAGAGCACGTGCCGCAGCCCCAATTGGCAATTGACGAAATGGCGCGTGTATTGCGACCGGGTGGCTATTTAATTCTCACCGCACCCCATATTTGGGGCTTGCACGAAGTCCCCCACGACTATTTCCGCTTTACGCCTTATGGCTTGCGCCATCTCGCCAAAAAATCGGGACTAACTGTCCACACAACGCGTGCGCTCGCGGGATTTTGGGTCACAGCCGGGACGCGATTCTGTTATTATTTGGCGCGTTTTGAACGCGGTCCTCTAATCCCCTTTGCGCGCATTGGATTTTTTGTCATCCAACTCGGCGCACTATTTTTAGATCGCCTGCACCGCGTGGAAAGCGAGGCGTGGAATTTTTTACTCATCGCACAAAAGGACTTATCCCATGAGTGATTTTATCGCGCCTATTAAAGCCAATTTTAAACATGCGATAGTAAAGCACTATTTCACATCTATCATCATCCTGGTCATCTTCTTTGCATTTATCCTTCGATATTTCCAATTAAACATCGGTTTGCCCTATTTGTATTTCTGGGATGAACCACTCACGGCCAGCAACGCGCTTCAGATGATAAAAACGGGGGATTACAACCCCCATTTTTTTAAGTACGGTTCTCTGATGATTTATTTTAATCTGTTAGTTGATCAGTTGTACCGTATTTATCTATCACTCACAGGCGATTTGGCAACAAATATACGCATTGCAGCCGACACTGGCTGGCACTGGACGATATCTCATCCGAACTTTTATTTTTGGAACCGTTTTTTAACCGCCACAATGGGCACCGCAACAGTATTTATCACCTATTTAATCAGCAGGACGACATGCAACAGATGGACGGGCATCATATCGGCCCTTTTTTTATCCGTTCTCCCGATCCACATAGTTCATTCGGGCTTTGTAACAATGGACGCGCCAGTCGCCCTGTTTGTCTCGCTTGTCGCCCTATTCTCCATTTTGTTTATCCACCACAAAAAACCCATCTATTTCATATTGAGTTTAATAGGCGTCGGGTTTGCCACAGCGATAAAATACAATTCGGGCCTGGTAATACTGCTCCCCATCGCATCGCTCATTTGGATGTCTTATCGGGATGAAATCCCGCGCCAAAAATTTTATTGGCTCGCGATCCCATGCCTGCCAGCAGTGACTTTTCTTTTCATTATGCCCTACGCAATTCTCGACTTCCCAAATTTTATTAAGGATGTCTTACACCAGATTAATTACTACAAAACCACGGGACATCCCGGCGCAACAATCAGCCCTGGATGGGATTATTTTGCATTTCAGATACGAGAATTTTACTACAACATTGGACTAACGGGCACCATCCTGTTCGCAATCGGTCTGGCAGGAATAATTTCTCGCCCCGCATTGCTCCTGATCTTATTATTCCCTGTGAGCTATCTTTTATTTATGACCGGCATGACCGTCAGCTTTCACAGAAATTTTATACAGGTGTACCCATTTATCGCCATCTTTGCAGGTATTGCGTTTTACAATCTTCATTCAGCATTGACGCGCTTTTATCCAAAGCTCAAAAAGCCAATTCCGATTGTATGCCTCGCAGCCGCGCTCGTTTTACTGCCACGAGCTTATGACGCTTATCAAACGGGCATAGTATTACACAACACCAGAGATACCAGAAGCGCGGTCATAGATACGCTCAACGCGATGGAAGATGTGCAAAAAGTCGTCTTTGCCAGAGAACTGCGAATTCATGAACAAGACCTCGACAGATTAAAATGCAACTATTCAATACAACCCATAGAAATAATGAGCGCGGAACAAAATCGAGACCACACACACTATGTCTTGCCAGCCGAAATATCTCAGATTTATACCTATTACCAGGAAGAAATACAGACCAAACAAGAAATCATCGACAAAATCCACAGCGAGCATATTGTGCAATACATCGACAACAATTACATCGGACAAAATATTGGCAAAGATTACATCAAACAAAATGCCGCAACCATGCTCGATGTATTTTCTACGAGTCCCTCGCTGATCATCACAAATCAAATACCGCACGAACCGTTGCACCCCGGCACTATTGCATTTGATACCTGCAAACTATCTCCCACAGGCGTGCAAATAAACATTCGCAACACCGCAACACTCCGCGATGGCGTAATAACAACCCCGTCTTACGACCTGAAACGCGGGAAATACCTGTTCACATTTCAAGCAAATAAGCCTGCGATACCAGAACGCTCCCAAAGCTTTGTTTTTGGAGAATACGAAACAAAAGTCACCGTAAAACGCCTGAACGCATCCCGCAAACATGCGAGCATCCGGGTCTCAATCTTTGCGGACCAGGCGCTCTTAACACAGCAAATATTCATCTTGACAAAGAACCTCGCTCAAATGGACGCCTTTTTTTCGCTCAAAAAAAACCAGCGCGTTTCAGTTCAAATAGAAAATCTCCATCCTGTGGAAACAACGGTTAAGCAACTGAAAATTTTGGCTTTGTAAAATTTTCAAACTGTTGTAAAAATTCACACCTGTGCCATAGCGTCACATATCCCGCCTTTTCCCTCCTGACCATATCCTATTGTAATTCAATAACTTAAAAATACTCAAGCCAATTGGCACGCTATTTGCATAACACTTTACCGCACGAAAAAACCTCAACGGAGAAAAGTGCGGTGAAAACAACTTACTACACAGTGCTTCTGATAGCAGTCTCGCTACACGGCTGCGCCACCTATTCTCATTTTTCGGGCGACTTTCGCACGAGCCTGCGCGCGCGCAACTACGAAGACGCCCGTGCAAAAATCAAAAAGTCGAGAAAAAGAGGCAACCAATTGCTCTATCTCCTCGAAAACGGCCTCTTGACTCACTATCAGGGCCACTATGAAACATCCAACCGCTATTTTGCCGAAGCCGAGCGGCTATCTGACCGACTCTACACCCGCTCGGTTTCCCGGGAAGCCGCCGCATTTTTGACCAACGACGCCATACGCAACTACCGCGGCGACAGCTTTGAAATGGTTGCCGTCCACTACTATCGCGCGCTGAACTACTGGTATCTGGGCCTCCCGGAAGATGCCCTTGTCGAATGTCGCAAAGCCAATTTGAAACTCGACCAATACGCCATTCACAATGGACAGACGAGTTACAAAAATGATGCCTTCATTCACTACATCACCGGCCTGTTCTACGAAGCCACTGGCGAATTCAACGACGCCCGCGTCTCCTATCAGCACGCACGAGATGCCTATTCATACTACGAAAAAAAATTCCACACCGCCCCACCTCAAACCGTCGTGGAAGACCTCAAGCATGTAGATGACATTCTCAACGGTGAGGAAGCCGACCTGCGCTTTGCCTCGCTCAACATCCCGCCCTTTGTCCCGCCTGTGGGCAATGGCGAACTCGTGATCTTTTCTGAAATCGGCTTTATCCCCCGCAAAATACAAGAAGAAATAGATCTCCCCATTTACGAAGAAGACATCAAACGCAGCAAAGGCGACAAAGTATCTTCCGTCGCCACCCAAATCTCACACCGCCGTCACCGCGTATATCCCATTCGCGATGTCGAATACTGGTTGCGCGTCGTCCTTCCCAAATACGAAACTGTTGCCCCGCGCACAAAGCGCATTCTCATCCGCGCAGGAAACCGCACCATTCAAACGCAGATCGCCCAGAATTACGCTGCAATTGCAAAAACATCGCTCCAGGATCACTACCCGAGGATTATGATCAGAACAATTGCACGCGGGCTTGTGAAATACATAGCCCACCGAGAGGCCAAAGACGAAAATGAAGTCCTCGGTTTCTTCGTCAACCTGTTCAACATCTCAACCGAAATCGCCGACACCCGCAGTTGGGTCTCCTTGCCCCACAATATTCAAATTGGCCGCCTCAATCTACCACCCGGCATTCACACCATCACACTCGAAGCACTCGATGGCAACGGACGCATTATCGAAACCGAAACATTTACCAACATCAAAATCAAACCCGGCCAACGCACGTTCTTGAACCACAGGGTTTATCAATAATTCACAAGGAGGAACACAATGAAACTATCACATCGAAGTCTTTTGTCGTTCATCGTTCTCAGCCTGTTGATCATACCAACGGCAAACGCGGCGAAATCAGACCTGCCGCCCACGCGGGGCATTGTCGTCAACCTCGTCGAATGGGACGGCGGAGAATTACCCGCAGTTTATGAACGGACCGATCAACTCCCCTTCACCCGTGAGGACCTGTTGCAATTGGTACAAAGCGACTTTAAACCCGACCAAATCGCACAGATGATTTCCGAGCGGCGATATGCGGGCGATGCATCTGCCGAAGGGCTGATCGCACTCAAACAAGCAGGTCTTGCGCCCGTCGTCATACAGGCCATCTCCAAACACGCGCTCGCGCCCAACCAATCGCTCAACCTCACCATTTACCTGACATTTGACGGCATTTCTCAAACAGCACGTCATCGCTTTCTCTACGTCATCATACCCGACGGCGAGATCCAGCGCGTCTTCACCGCAGACTTAAACACCGTGCTCGCCGGACAGTGGAAAAGAGACACCCTGATCGATGCCACAGACCCTTTGCTCCCGCGAAAAATTCGGCGCGTCACCTTCTCGGGAACAATCCCACTCAAAACACACGGCAGCAAAACCGTACGGATTTTCACGTCTTCACGCCCGGGAATCCATCAAATTGACGAGATACCAGCGATAGACCTCCCGCGGGTTCAAACCTATGAAATGGACTACCCCGTCAGTTCACCCATTCAAGACTGCCGCGCCTACATTCGCTACAAACAGGATGTGGTATTGCCAGATAAATGGCACATGATTGACACGCGCATGGAATGCGAGTGGCGATAAAACACGCCTTTCACCTCTCAACAAGGAGCTAAGCCATGAAATTCATCACCTGGACAGCAATCGCCCTGATCGGTACCACAACCGGATGCGCTGGCCCCAGAGCCTTTACAAAAGGGACCTATGAAGATCCCAAAACCATTGCCCTGCTCGACGACCGCTTTAACGAAAACGACATGCAACTCATCGCAAAAAAAGTCGTCAACTCAATCCTCGAAGCGCCATTGAACAGACCTGAACCCGCCATCATGCTCGGCAAAATGCGCAATCGCACCACCGAACACATCGACATGGTGGCCCTCTCCGACAAAATCAAAACCGCATTGATCCAGAGCGGCAAAGTGCGCTTTGTCGATGTCACCAACCGCAAAGACATCGCCACAGAATACGAATACCAACAATCGGGCTACGTCGATCCCGCCCAGGCCAAAGCACCGGGCAAACAGACCGGATCGGACCTGATCCTCACGGGTACACTCAGCGCGAACGTGCAGGAAGTGGGCAAAGATAAACTCATCTACTACAAAGCCACCTTCCAACTGACGGACCTGGTCTCATCAGAAATTATATGGACCGACGAAAAAGAAATCCGCAAAGCCTACAAAAAGCGCAGCATAGGATTGTAATTGCGCTGCAGACCTGAGATTATTAGGTTGGGATTACGAGGAATCGAGCATTAAAAATTAAGGGGCGGACGGTTGGGCATCCTGCACATCCTTCCATCCTTTAATCCTGATCCAGAAAGGAGCAAAACCATGAAACACCTGTTATACACACTCGCAATCGCTCTGCTTTTGGGGAGCAGTGCCAGCGCGCAAACTGGCCGCACGGATGGGACAGAAGAAAGCGAATTTGGCAAAGGGGGATACCCTTTTGGCGGCTCGAGCCATCGCGTCTATCTCAACACCGCCTTTGGCTCTGGCTTTTTTGACCTGACGGACGTCAACAAAACGCGCACGGGATTTCTCTATGGGGTTGAACTCGGCGTCGAAATGGACCAGTGGCTCGGCATCCAGGCGGGCTATAATTATCTTTCCGACCGCGACATGTCCATCTTTAGCCTCGGCTCGCGTTTTGCCTACGCCTTTGACCCTTTTGTGTATCACGTCTCGCTCAACGCCGGACTATACGCGCCCAATGAAGGCAGCCGCAACTTTGGTCTGGCACCTGGCGCAGGCATAGACATTGTCCTCCACAAAAGGGTGCGTATCGGACTCGACTACAAACACGACTTTATCTTTACCGACAACCGCACCACCGACATGGACCGGGTCTATGCGGGTCTCAAATTCTTCTTTTAATGAAAAAACAAGAGGCGAGGGACTGTTTGGCCCTCGCCTCTCTCCGTCTTAGCCACAGGTCACATATCACCTATCCAAACACCTCACTCGCGACAAAAGCCATACCCAGTGCAGCGGCAGAATCGCCACCGCGTGCCCATTCAAACTGCGTTGAAACAGCCTGAGCATCAAAGGGATTTTCGAGGTAGATCGGCCACGACCCATCCTCAAATCCCTCAATCACCCACGTCATATACCGATCGCGAAAAGACGCTTCTGAAAGCCCTCCGCCGATCACCACAAGCCCGGGGTCGAATAACCGCACCCAATTGGCTATCGCATAACCCAGAATAAATGCCTGCTCCTTAAAAAGCGACACCGCGAGCGGATCGTCATTTTCCGCGTAATCGCGGAGTTGATACGCTTTTTCCTCAATTGACGCATCAGAAGCATTCAGTGCGTGATCCTTCCATTTATCCCTCGCCAATTCAATCTCAAGCCTGCGTCGCAATGCCATAAGCGACACCCAGGCCTCCGTACATCCCGTCAAACCACACGAACAAGCTGGCAACGCTCCATCCACCTCCCGAAACGGAACCGAAGCATGCCCTACTTCCAGCGCGAGACCATTTGCCCCCTCGTAAATCTGCCCACCGGGTAAAACCAATCCACCGCCCAAACCCGTTCCCGGTGCGACAAGCAAAAGACCCGTGTCGCAATCCGGACGCGCAGCGTATTCACCCGCCGCCGCGGCATTGCCATCATTCGTCATATACACGGGCACACCCGCACGCGCAGAAAACTCGTCGCGAATATTCGTCCCCACCCAATCCGCCCCCAGATTGGCCTGCACCCGAATCACGCCATTGCTACTCGGCGCAGGCACATCCAGACCAATACCCGCGATATCCGATTGACGCCTTCCAGCGCGATCCGTCAATAACAACAGCGCTTCCTCAAGCTGTGCAAACGTCGCCTCATACCCTTCTTTGACGCGACTGGGCACCTCCACCATATCGCCCAATAAATTGCCTGAAGTATCGACGAGAATGGACTTCACACTCGTCCCACCGACGTCCAAACCCACAAAACAGCGCGTATCGCTCTCTCCCATAATCCCATTCCTATCTTCGTGTAATCACAAACAACTGGCGCGTCCCATCTCTGGAAATCGATGGAAAAAGCACCTGATCACTCGTGCGATTCCAGCACGGCGCGGGATCGCTCCTCAAATCCCCCGATATCCACGCCCCCTGATCGTATCGCTCGGTTCGCGCCCATGCCCCGTCAGCCATGCGATACATCACATAAACCGTTCCGCGCTTTGGTCCCGAACCATTGATGACCCACTTCCCATCTGGGGAAAACGCATTGTCTCCGCCAGGCTCCGGAAAAACAGACTGATCTCCCAAAGTCCGTACAATTTTCTGCTCATCGGTATCGTACACTACCAGATCATCTGCATTGTGACCGAGAATCTCATGCCCTTCCAACCACTCGGGATGACCACCAATAAAAACCTTCTGTATGGTCAAATCACTGCCATCGGGATTCACGGTAAAAGGCACATTGAGCCGATCCCCTCGCCCACCGAAATTGCCTCGCGCATAAAAATAAATCCGATCATCATCCCGGTTCCACAGCGTATGGTTGATAAACATCTCCTTGCTCTCAACTCCCGGGTGGTAATCCCGCAATGCATCTCCCAATTGGGCAAAAGATACAATCAACTCTTTTTGACCCGTATTCACATCAACCTTAAAAATCCCATCGTCCTCGGGATGTACAACCCCTTCAGTCCAATCCGCCGCGCCGAGATATCCCGTCACCAACCGCAGACGCGCCATGCGCGCGTAATTTAATCCCAGAAAATAGCCGCCATTTTGCGCCACACCGCTATTGCCAAATGATGTATCCTCATAGCGATATTCGCGGATCCTTTTCCCCCTGGACATATCGAACAAAACCGTGAAAACCTTCTGCGTCTCCGGATCTCGATCATTGAAGAAAAACTGCGTCTCTGGCGATTCGGGATTCCAGTAGAACATCGTACCCTGCTGCGGATTCCACCCCTGCGACTGATCAACCATCTGGACCGAATAGCCATTCTCAGTATCGATCAAAATCACATCCGCTGCCTCACCAGGTCCGGGCATATGATCCTGAAAGCCATTCCGCAATGCGACAATATAACGACCGCTCTGATTCCAGGGAACGGTCTGCGATTGTCCTATATATCCAAAAAAGTGGTGTTTGGGACCATATGTGATCTGCTCAACTTCAAGCTCAAATGAATCTGCCAATTTATTCTCCTCGTGCATATTACGATCTAAACCCCTATCGCATACCCATCGCGCCTCGGATCTGCACCGCCCATCAGCGCACCCGATTCAGCATCCACCACAATACCCTGCGCCCCACCGCAAACGGCGGAATAATCGGGCAACACCTTCACATCGTGTCCACGCGCTTTCAGCGCGCGCCGAATAGACTTTGGCACTCGCCTTTCAATAGACACATTAGTACCCGCACTCTCAATGCGGAACCGAGGTGCTTCAATCGCCGCCTGTATATTCATGCCGTAATCCAGCACATTGGTCAAAAATTGCACCGATGTCTGTTGAATCCCCCAGCTTCCCGGCGTACCCAGCGCAGAAAAAAGCGCGCCATCTCGAAACACCAGCATCGGCGACAAACACATATCCACTTTTTTGTGAGGCGCAATACAATTTGGGCTATTGGGCACCAGATCGCCCCATCGAATAAAATTGTTTAAAAACATGCCCGTATCGCCCATCATCACCCCCGACCCAAAACCCGACCCCAAACTCTGAGTTATAGCCACGGCATTGCCATCGCCATCGACCACATCGAAATGCGTCGTGCATTCATTCAGCCAGGCCTTTGGATCGCCCGGTTCAATCTCGCCCGGCAATTTCGTCGCCGGATACCACTCGCCCCGGTGCACGCCTGCGCGATTTCCAATCAGCTTTCGGCGTTCTTCCGCATAGCCCTTCGCCAGCAATCCCTCAATCGGAGCCTGTGGGGCTGCCGCGTATTCGATCCGATCCGAATTGCCCAACTTCACGGCTTCGATAAACAGATGCAATGCCTGCTCCGAATGGTGTTCCATCTCCGCCAGATCGTATCCTTCCAGCATATTGAGCGTCTCGAGAATCTGAAATCCCGCACTCGGTGGCGACGGACAAAACACCTCATAACCCCGATAAGTCGTCGCTATCGGATCAACCCATTCGGGTTCAAAATCCGCCAGATCGCGCGCGGATAACCAGCCCCCTTCTCCCTGAATATATTCCGCCATTTCGCGCGCGAGGTCACCGCGATAAAAAGCCTCCGCTCCACCTTCAGCAACTCGCCGAAACGTCTGCGCCAAATCCTTTTGAATTAAAATCTCTCCCGGCAGAGGTCCGCGTCCACGCGACAGAATAACCCGTTCTCCCCTGTCGTTCAACCGCCCCCCGCTACTCATCGATTGGCTATTTCTCACCGTCACAGCATACCCGTTCTCCGCCAGATCAATCGCAGGCGCAAATACTTGTGCTGGCGTCATCCTCCCATAGCGCTCCAACAATTCCAACCAGCCGCCACAAGCACCCGGCGTCAAACACGAACGCGGCCCAGCATCTTTATCCGCTGGGCTATCAAACAACTCGGCACGCGCTTGATACGGCGTTCGTCCACAATAATCCAGGACGCGCCTGTGGCCGTTTTTCGCATCATATACAATCGCATACCCCACCCCCGCAATACCAGACATATAAGGCTCCACAACATTGAGCGCGGCAGCAACCGCCACCGCAGCATCAAACGCATTGCCCCCTTCAAGCAACATCCGCGCGCCAGATAGCGCGGCCTGCGGATGCGCGCACGCCACCATACCGCGCGTGCCCGTAACCGTTGGTCTGTGTGTCACTCCATGTGCTGAAAAAGCCATAACACTGCTCCTGATAGTTTGATTTTCACACCACAATAGGTCGAATTAAGATCGGTATAATCTACGTCCGAGAAAAAAAATTGGCAACCGTAGAGTCATAGCCAGTAGAGAATTTATTGCTCAGTTCTCCACACCAACTTATATTGCCCTATCCGCTATTTTATTCATCAATCAAATTTGGAAAGAAACCCTATGGACCCTGTACAACTCACGCGTGAATTTGTATCCTTCAACTCAACCAGCTATTTGAGCAACGTAGATTGCTCAAATGCCATGGCAGAAAGAATGAGCGAGGCTGGCCTCACTGTCGAACGCATTCCCTACACAGACCCCAACGGCGTTCCCAAACTAAACCTCGTCGGCAAGAAGGGTAATGGCACCGGTGGCCTCGCCATGATGGGACACAACGACGTCGTGCCCGCCGAAGGATGGGCCTGGGACCCCTTTGAAGTCATCGAAAAGGGATCCCGAATCTACGGACGCGGCGTAGCCGACATGAAAGGTTCGGTCGCCTGCATGATCGCCACGGCAAGCCATTTCTCCATCGACGAACTCAAACACCCCATCTACGTAGTCGTCACTGGAGATGAAGAAATCAACTGCGGAGGTGCCGATGTCGTCGCCCAAAAATCCGAAGTATTAAAAGAATCCAACGTGCGCTACGGCATTATTGGCGAACCGACCCTGCTCGACGTGGTACACGCCCACAAAGGCTCGGTCAAAATCAGCGTCACAGCCACGGGAAAAGCCACGCACAGCAGCACGGGAACAGGCATCAACGCCAATCACAAACTCATCCCCTTCCTCAACGACATGCTCGCCATAGACCGCGAACTCAAAACCGACGAAAAATACCTCAACAATGCCTTTACACCCCCACACGCCACCCTCAACACCGTCATACACGGGGGTGAACAAGCATCGAACATCACCACGCCAGAAAGCGGGGCAACCCTCAACATGCGCCCCATGCCTGGGCAAGACTTCGCGCCCCTGCTCGACAAAATCAGGACACTGGCCAAAGAACGCGAAGTCCACGTCGATATCTACGACGGACTCGCTCCACTCCATACCCCCGTAGAATCTCGCATCGTGCAAGAAGCCCTCTCCGTTGCAAACAAGAGCGAACCCAAAACCGTAGCTTATGGCACCGATGGCATGATCTTTGGCAAAACCATGGAACTCGTCGTACTCGGTCCCGGCAATATCCAACAGGCACACACCATTGACGAATGGATCGAAATCGAACAACTCCACCAAGCTGTGGATACCTTCTCGGAAATGGTGCGGCGATTTTGTAGTTAAGCGGTCATAATTTCGCAACTGCGGTTGACTTCGAGTTGGGACTTACGTAGATTTATTTTTTTCATGTGAAGATAAGTGAGACCTGACGGATGAATTAAAAAAACAAGCCAAAGGGAAACACCAATTTGAATAATTCGACTTGCCCAGTCAGCACTCAATCACTGGCTAAAACTCGAGTGCTGAAAGGATCCCCACTATGAACATGCCAACATTCGAAAGCCGTGTTGCAACCCTGGAAGCTATCCAAGCACAAATCAATGAACGCTTGAATAGTATTGACAATCGCTTGAACGGCATTGAAAATCGTCAGGACAATCGTTTCAACAGCATGGACAATCGCTTGACAGGAATTGAAACCCGCATCAATAGCAATTTCAAATGGATTATGGGCTTGTTGATCACAGTCTTGCTTGCCAACATCGGCACGGCTATCACCATCGTCTTGACACTTGCCAAACCTTGATCCACTTCCGCATAACAAAAAATCCCCGTGATCTCTCAATCACGGGGATTTTTTATGTGCAATCGGATTGGCGCGAATCTCTACCCACCCGCAATCGACGTCACGAAATGAACCTCGCTATCGGGGGGTATTTGTGTCCGCAAACCCTCTTCGGTGACAACGCCATCAATCGCAACAGCCAGTCCCGGTGCAATCCGATAATCTTCATACACCACCCGATCTTTAATACCGGGAAATTGTGCATCCAGATTTTCGATCACCTCTCGCAAGGTATTGCCACCAACAACTACCTTCTCCTGACCATCGGTCAATTTTCGCATCAGCGAGGGAATCCACACTTCAGGCATATTCAAACTCCTGTATCACTGGTCCTCTCAGGCCGAGCCGTTTCCACCATTTTTATCCCACCAGGCTTCCAACACGCGCGGGGGCGACATGGGCAACTCAGTCAGACGCAGGCCAATCGCATCGTAAATCGCATTGGCAACCGCTGCCGTGGGCGGCACAATCGGCACCTCTCCCACCCCGCGCACACCATAGGGATGCCCCGGATTGGGAACCTCGACAATATGCGCATCAATCATCGGCAAATCCAAACACGTCGGCATCCGATAATCCAGCAAGCTGCTATTCCTCAAAATACCATCTTCGTCGTACACATACTCTTCATTGAGCGCCCAACCAATCGCCTGTGCCACGCCGCCCTGCATCTGCCCCTCCACATAAGGCGGGTATATGGCTTTCCCCGCATCCTGGAAAAGCGACGCACGCAAAATATCGACCTTACCCGTATCGGGATCTACCTCCACATCCACAATCGCCACCGCATAAGCACCCCCAACACCCGTGGGTTTTGCCGTGGCGCGTCCCATCACCGGTCCGCCCGTTGAATCGAGTTTGGCCGCCAAATCCTTAAACGTAATCGACTTCGATGGATCGGACTTCGAGCGGAACACAGCCTGATCGAACTCGACATCATCCTCAGAAATCTCCCACAGAATCGCCGCACGCGCCATCATCTGCTCTTTGATATCCTGCGCGCATTTATAAGCCGCCCAACCCGTCGCAAATGTCGTGCGCGAACCACCCGTCACACCCGTATAACCAATCGAATCCGTATCGCCCACCTGTGGACGAATCTCCTGCTCTGAAATACCCAGCACTTCGGCCATCTGCATCGCAACCGACGTGCGCGTACCCCCAATATCTGTCGAACCTTCCACCAGATTGATCGTACCATCGTCATTCACGCTCGCAGCCGCACTCGAAACACCGCCCCCATTACCCCAAAAACCAGACGCCACACCGCGACCGCGATATTTTCCATTGAGTGCTGTCTGATAGTGGTCAGAAGATACCGCAGCGCGAACGCATTCCTCGTGCCCAATGCGCTTATTCACGGGCCCATCTGCGCGACGCGTACCTTCTTTTGCAGAATTGCTCAACCGAAATTCCAGCGGATCAACGCCCAATTTCTCGGCGAGTTCATCCACCACGGTTTCAACGGCAAAAGCCGCATTCGTCGTGCCCGGCGCGCGATAAGCCGAAGAGGAGGGCTTGTTGTTCACCACATCATAACCATCCACCAGAACATGCGGAATCACATAAGGCGCCAGCATATTGCGCGCGCCCGCGCCCACGGGACTGCCGGAAAAAGCCCCCGCCTCATAGACCAGTTCACTCTCAGCAGCGACGAGCTTGCCGTCATTGGTCGCACCCATCTTCACCCGAATCCACGACCCCGATGTCGGGCCAGTCGCCTGCAAAACCTCAGTGCGGCTCATAATCATTTTCACCGGATGCCCGGTCTTTCTCGACAACAGCGCGGCAATCGGTTCCAAATACGCTTTGATCTTCCCGCCAAATCCCCCGCCAATCTCCAGGGGCACAACCTTAATTTGCGACACGGGAATGCCCAAAATTCTCGCAGTCTGATCCCGCACGCCAAACGCACCCTGATTGCTGCACCAGATCGTCACCACCCCATCGGCATTCCACAACACCGTAGCATTTTGCGGTTCGATATAGCCCTGATGCACCATATCCGTGAGAAACTCGCGCTCCACGATCACATCCGATTCGGCAAATCCCTGTTCGATATCGCCCAATTCCGTGCGAAAATGCGACGCCACATTGCTGAAATTCTCGCTCCTCTCGCCCATCGAATTGGTTCTCTGATCTTCATGTACCAGAGGCGCATCGTCCTTCATCGCCTCCCGCACATCCAGCACATGGGGCAACACCTCGTATTCGACTTCCATCAAATCCAGTGCTTCTTCGGCAATATGGACATTGGTCGCTGCCACCGCCGCCACGGGATACCCCTGATAGAGCACCTTTTCACGTGCCAGTACTGCCGCACACATATCCTTAACCCGCACCACCTCTTCGCCCAAATCGGCCAACTGCTCCTCGGCATTGAGTGCCAAATCCTGTCCGGTAACAACCGCGCGCACGCCTTCAAGTGCTTCTGCTTTGCTCGTATCAATCGACTTAATCCGAGCGTGCGCATGCGGACTTCGCAAAACTCTGGCATGCAACATATCGGGCAAATTGAGATCCGTACCGTAAATCGCCCTGCCCGTCACCTTATCCGCGCCATCGTGCCGCACGGGCCGCGTCCCCACGACCTTGTAATCCGTAATACCCAAATAATCTTCCTGTGGAATCGCCATTTATTCCTCCTGTAATAATAAAATTGCAGTCCTGAAATAACCACGCAAAAAATAATTAAGACCGCGCCCCCTGTCCAGTCTTTAAATCACGCGTCGCTGATCTGTCGCTGATCTTAATACCGGACAGAGTCTCAATAGTCTTTGTCACGGCTGAAAAATCGAGTGCGCCAGCGCCCAGACTGCTCGCAGCCGCATACATCTGATAAGCCACCGCCCCCAGCGGCACGGGCACATTCATTGCGCGTCCCATCTCCACACCGATACCGATATCCTTCTTCATCAGATCGAGCATAAACCCCGGCGCATACTCGTCCTTGAACACAAAATCTGCAACACGCGCCTGAAAAGCCGACGAATCGCCCGAACTCACGCTAATCACCCGCCGCATCACCTCGGGATCAGCACCCGCTTTAACGCCCAATGTAAGCCCCTCTGCAATCGCCGCCATCGTAATACCGCCGAGCAACTGATTGACAATTTTAACCGTTTGCCCCACGCCAACATCACCCACATGAAAAATATTCTCGCTATTGCCCATCGCGTCAAAAATCCCCTGACAGCGATCAAAATCGGCCTTTGCCCCGCCCGCAATAATAGTCAGCGTGCCGTTAATCGCCCCAATATCGCCACCACTTACCGGCGCATCCATTACGCGAACCCCTTTTTCCGCTGCCTGTTCTGCCACACCCTGAATCGTCAGCGGCGAAATCGTACTCATATCTACAATGAGGTCGCCCTCTGACGCCCCGGCCAAAACCCCCTGATCGCCCAGGATGACCTCGCGCACCTCGGGATCAGCCGTTACAATCGTAATAATAATATCCGTTGCCTCGCCC
>JAPPAB010000081.1 GCA_026705765.1 Gemmatimonadota bacterium | reverse complement strand
AGCCCAACGGCAGTCCCATCAGCTATATGGCCGACGGGCGTCAGTATATCGTATTTCCAATCAATGACGACCGCGGGGTGCCGCAGCTAGTGGCGCTGGCGTTGCCGGAGTGACGTGTGGGATGGCTCCCAAATAGGCATGGTTGGATCGCTTACGCTCTGATACTGAGGCGGCCCTGTCGCTGTGAACGAGGCTCGCGGATGACGATTTCCACATTGCGCCCAAGCGCCGTCAAAAGACGCAGGAGACGCTCCACAGAGTACTCTCGAAAATTTCCCCGCAGGAGACGCGAAACATCAGGTTGGGACAGCCCGAGCAACTTCGCCGCCTCGGCCTGTTTGAGCCCACGCTGACGAATGATCTTATCAATGCGGGTGACAAGTTCTGCCTTTAATAGGTGAGTTTCGGCGTCAGGATGTCCCAGATCCGCGAACACGTTTCCGCTGCCGCGTTCAATTTTCATTTTTTTTGTCTTCATTGAGCTACCCTTCACCATAGGTGTCCGCATAATGCTGCTCTGCTGCCTTCAGTCTGTGCTTGACCAGATCAATCTCCTGCTTCGGTGTTGCAATACCCCGCTTGGCCTTCTTCTGGAAGGCATGTAGGACATAGATGGCTGCCTTAAAACGGACTGTGTACACCGTCCGATAGGTGTCACCGTCTTGGCGTGAGATTACCTCCAACACATTGGCACCCAATCCTTTAAGCGGTTTGGCAGTGCGATGTTTGAGTCCAACTTGGGCCTGATACAAAGCAAAGCCGACTCGGTCCTGCACGATGGCTGGAAACTTCTTCAGGTCTTCTCTGCTTGAGCCGACCCATTCGACAGGCTTCAGTATCTCTATGGCCATGTCTAATTATGGTGTTTTCACCATAATCGCACAAGTCCCATGTTGACTGTAAGGGCCTCAAAGATCCTCGACCTTTTCTACGAATCTTTCGATCGCTTTATCTCCGACAAACTCATCCTTTATATCAAATGCCTTACCTAACAACTTGGTATAATGGTCAATAACGCTGCTATCCCGATTGACAATATACAACTCCTTCTTACGGTCGCTTACCAGAGCTCCGTCATGGAGGAACAGACGAACGGCCAAGTCGGTCATCGGGAGTGAATATCCAATAATGAAGAGCCTAGTTGCCGTGCGTAAGGACGACAATGCTTGGGTCCAAATACGCTTCAATGACTCGTGCTGGAAAAACCCGACTTTTTCTGTCGTGGGAGGAACGATTAGAGTAACCTTGTCGCTTACTTCCTGCTTTGAATTACTTTCCCTAGAAGAATTGGCAACCCATCCTTCAATATGGCTATAGTAAATCACCTCCCCGGTGGATTCAGAAGCACCTGAATAGTACCAGTTGGTTGACCCGTGCAGCTTGAACAGTGTAAAGGAGTCTGCTACTTCTGGACCGGGCACTACTGCATCCCTCCTAGTAGATAGAGTGAATTTTACGGGGTAGAGATGCTCGGCACACAGGTGAGAGTCTTGGCGTTGTCCAGTGCTAATTTTGCCTGCGGCTCGTTCTACCAGAGTATCGTAATTGAGGCTAATGACCCCGGCCTGATTTTTGTGCCAATGCTGCGTCAGTGTAAGTAACCAGCTTGGGCACTCGTTCTGGGCTACTAATTGCTCCTTCTCATCAAGAACCTTCTTGATCTCTTCCGTAATATCCAGTGCCAATGCTCGATTTCTCAAGTTTTCTGATTCACGGAGCCACGGATGAGGTTGGCTAAAGTAGGAAAGCCAGATTTCTATATTATCGCCGATAGTCGAAAGAGACTCTGGCAGATCGGAAAATCTCCCCCGGATTTGGCTACTGAGTTCTTGGAGCAGAGGCATATCATCTGACACGGCCTTTGAAAACCCAGCTTCTAGCAAAAACACATCACTCATCGTGTAACTTCCTTATCTTGCTTTGAGGGAATCTTCCTACGCACCTGCATCGAGCGCTCGCACCGCAGCAATGGCCTTGGCAATCCACTTGAGATTGCGCCGGGAAATCATACCATAATTGTAATACGAGAACCGGCGAGCCCCCGTTTCGTAAATCGCAGTAATGATCTCTCGCATCTGTTCGGCGCTGTCTATGGGCTTGTGTCCGTTCAGGCCGCAGATCAGCATAGACGGATCGTCCATGCCGGCTAGGGTCTCCTGCGCCCTTTGGCTGGCCTCTTCCGGCGAGCCGCTGTAGCACAAGACATTGATCCAATCGACGATCTTTTCGATAGGTTTGCGGTCGATGCCATTGTTGTAATAGTTGCCCATGTACAAAAAAGAAACGG
>JAPPAB010000080.1 GCA_026705765.1 Gemmatimonadota bacterium | reverse complement strand
ACCGACTGCCGCCCTGGTTGCGAACAGTTGCATATAGCCTGAAGGATGCACCTGCTTTCGGGTTACTTTCGCTAACTGTAGGCGAATCAACGACCAGGTCAGAACCACTAACCGTGACGGTGACAGCGCTGGAACAGTTGTTGCCTGTGTTGGATTCGCCAGTGACTGTCTCGACACAAGCTCCGTAGTAGTATGTACCTTCACTCAATGGTGCTTCCAAATAAGCCCTCTCATCGCTGGTTTCGGAAGGATCAAGGGGGCTAACGTAGCTGGTCTCTATTTCTGAATCACCTGTTGTGATCGTCGCATCGGTTGATAGATAATAGCGCAATGTCGTAGAGGGAGCCGCACCACCACCCTGATTGCGAACAGTGGCACTCAATATGAAGGATGCGCCTGGTCCCGGACTACTTTCGCTGACTGCAGGCGATTCGACGACTAAGTCAGAACCGCTAACAGTGATGGCGATTGCGCTGGAGCAGTTGTTACCTGTGTCAGATTCGCCAGATACCGCATCGACACAGGCTCCGTAGTAATACGTGCCCTCAATTGACGGGGCTGTCACGCGAGCAGATTCCTCGCTGGTTTCGGAAGGGGCAAGGCGGGTCACATGATCCGTCTCTACTTCTGTATCACCTGTCGTGATGGTCTCATCGGTTGACAGATAATAGCGCAATGTCGTAGATTCAGACCGACTGCCGCCCTGGTTGCGAACAGTTGCATATAGCCTGAAGGATGCACCTGCATCCGGGCTACTATCGACTGTAGGCGATTCGACGATTAAGTCAGAACCGCTAACAGTGACAGTGACAGCGCTGGAGCAGTTGTTACTTGTGTCAGATTCACCAGTGACTGCATCGACACAGGCACCGTAGTAATACGTACCCTCAATTGACGGTGCTTCCAAATAAGCCCTCCTATCGCTGGTTTCAGAAGGATCAAGGCGGCTCACGTAGCTGGTCTCTATTTCTGAATCACCTGTTGTGATGGTCTCATCGGTTGACAGATAATAGCGTAATGTGGTAGAGGCAGACCGCCCGCCACCCTGATTGCGAACAGTCGCACTCAACGTGAAGGATGCGCCTGGTCCCGGACTACTTTCGCTGACTGTAGGCGATTCGACGACTAAGTCAGAGCCAAGAACAGTGATGGCGATCGCGCTGGAACAGTTGTTACCTGTGTCAGATTCGCCAGATACCGCATCGACACAGGCACCGTAGTAATACGTACCCTCACTCGATGGTGCCTCTATCCGAGCGGACTCATCGCTAATCGCAGAGGGATCAAGGCGACTCACATAGTCCGTATCTACTTCTGTATCACCTGTCGTGATGGTCGCATCAGTTGACAGATAATAGCGCAATGTTGTAGATTCAGACCGACTGCCGCCCTGATTGCGAACAGTCGCACTCAGCGTAAAGGATGCACCTGCATCCGGGCTGCTATCGCTGACTGTAGGCGTTTCGACAATTAGATCGGGACTTCCACCGGGCGTGCCCTGGCCCGGTGGCATAGGTGACGTTGGTGGCGTTGGACGTTTCTGTGCTGCAACGTTTTTGCCGAAGTTGTCGGTTAAAATTAGAAAGTCTTCAAAAGCGATTTTACCATCGCTATTGAGGTCGTATTTTGCATCGTACTTATCTTGACCCTCCTCGGATCCAAACGCGCTTACAAACATCAAAAAGTCGGGAAAATCCACAATCCCACTGCCGTCAAAGTCGAGAGAAGGTGGCGCAGCGGTCTCTGTGGCTACGCTGCTGATCTGTGGGGATAGTGATCGGGGGTAGATCAAGAAGATCAGGCTCAGCAGACTGGTGATGCCGAGTACGAAGGAGAGAAATTTAACGGGAGGTTTCATGATGTATGGATAGTTTTGCCACTCAGGGCTAACTTGGTCCGCGATTAGAGCAGTGGTTAATTCGAGGAGCCTTCTTTACCGAAGGCACTGGCAAAGATCAGAAAATCACCAAACCCAATGGTGCCATCCCGATCCAGATCATACCGCGCTTGATATGCCTCATCGTCCTGGCTTAATCCAAATAGGGCTACGAACAGCAAAAAGTCGGCAAAGCCAACTGTTCCATCGCCATCAAAGTCGGGATTGGGCGTTTGAGGCGTGATATACGGCGACATATCCCACAGGAGGATTGTGCCATCCTCTGATCCGGAAGATAGCAGCATTCCATCTGGGGAAAACGCCACGGAAAAGACGTTGTCTGTATGCCCTTCAAGAAGGGTGGCGTTTCCATTCGCTACGTCCCACAGGAGGATCATGTTATCCAGAGATCCGGAGGATAGTATTGTCCCATCGGGTGAAAAGGATACAGAAGTGACTGCTTCTGTATGTCCTTTAAGCGTGGCGGTTGTTGCGTGAGTGGCTACGTCCCACAGCAGAATTGTGCCATCTATTGATCCGGAAGCGAGTAGTAGCTCCCCATCCTCATTCTGCGAGAATGCCATAGAAGTGACTACCTGCGTATGTCCCTCAAGCGTTGAGGTGTTTCCAGTCGCAATGTCCCACAGGAGGATGGTGCCATCCAGAGATCCGGAAGCGAGTATTGTCCCATCGGGCGAGAACGCGATAGAACTGACTGCCTGTCCTTCAAGCGTTGAGGTGTTTCCAGTCGCAATGTCCCACAGGAGGATGGTGCCATCCAGAGATCCGGAAGCGAGTATTGTCCCATCGGGCGAGAACGCGATAGAACTGACTGCCTGTCCTTCAAGCGTTGAGGTGTTTCCAGTCGCAATGTCCCACAGGAGGATGGTACTATCCAGAGACCCGGAAGCTATCAGCCTCCCATCTGGTGAAAACGACACAGAAAAGACATCTCCCGAATGTTCTTCAAGCCTGGTAATCTGCTCTTTTCTCGCTGTGTCCCATAGGAGGATGGCGCCATCTACTGACCCGGAAGCCAGTAGTGTTTCATCCTCATCGGGCGAGAACGCGACAGATCGGACTGCCTGTATATGTCCTTCAAGTGTGGTGGTATTTTCTGTTGCGATGTCCCACAGCAGGATGGTGCCATCTACTGACCCGGAAGCCAGTAGTAGTCTCTCATCCTCATCCCGAGATAGGGATACAGAACTGACATTAGCTATATGTCTTTCAAAGGTGGCAGTGTTTGTGCGCGTCGCAATGTCCCACAGCTTGATCGTATTATCATCAGATCCGGAAGATAGTGTTGTTCCATCGGGCAAAAAGGACACAGAACGGACATCATCTGTATGGCCTTCAAGGATGGTGGCATTTTCTGTCGCGATGTCCCACAGCACAACCGTGCCATCTCCTAATCCAGAAGCGAGTATTGTACCATCAGGTGAAAAGGCTACGGACAAGACATTGCCGCTACGCGCCTCAAAGGTGTCGGTCGTTGAGCCTGTCTGTACGTTCCACAGCTTGATCGTTCTATCCAAAGATCCGGAAGCCAGTACCCCCTGGTGGGAAAACGACACAGAACTGACCCAATCTGTATGTCCTTCAAGTGTGGTGGCGTTTCCCGTCGCAATATCCCACAGTACAACCGTGCCATCCTTTCGTCCAAAAGCTATCAGCGTTCCATCGGGGGAAAATGCCACTGATTCGACCGACCTGGATGCTGTCAGTGTCCCTTTTTGTGAAAATGCTACGGGAGAGATATTGCCCCTATGCGCTTCAAAGGTGTCGGTATTTTGTCCCGTCGCGATGTTCCACAGCGCAACCGTGCCATCTGCTGATCCGGAAGATAGTTGCATCCCATCTCTTGAAAACGCCACAGAATTGACGGCACTCGCAGAGGGTAATAGCATGAGTTCACGGGAGATCGCCACATCGTAAAGCCATACGCCAATGCCACTTGCCACCGCGAGATTTTGACCGTTCGGCGAGAATGCGACTGCCTTATCTCCTGTACCAATGGGTCCTTTTCCCAGGCGTGCGATTGCACCGTCGGGTACATGCCAGGTTGGATAATCACCGTCCAGGCTCGGCAAAGCAGGTGTTCCAATGCTTATTGCATTAAATATCTCCGGGTCACGCCCGACGATAGATACTTCAACGGTATTTGTCCCTGGATTGGGACCGAGGGTAAGCGTTCTCTCTACGCGGCCATTTGCATCGGTTGTTGCGTACTCAATCGTGAATCGTCCGCTGAGTTTTCCCACGCCAGCGATAACTCTGAACGTGACCTGCACATCTGGTAAGGGATTGTCGTTCTGATCTCGTACTTCGACGATCAGGGGATTCGCCAACATTGCTCTGGGCGTGCCTTGCTGGTTGTCGCCGGAGATTTTTCTCAGTATGTCAGGGCGAGGCTGCGTCCATTCAGATACGTTCCAAAGCCAGATCCTGCCATTCACGGACCCGGAAGCGAGTAGCGTCCCATTGGGTGAAAACGCCACAGAACGGACCGCATTTTTATCTTCCTCAAGGGTGGTGATTTGTTTTCTTTTTGCCACGTTCCACAGCACAACCATGCCATCCACTGATCCGGAGGAGAGTACTGTTCCATCTTGCGAAAATGCTACAGAACTGACGGCATCCGTATGTCCCTCAAGGGTGGTGATATTTGTGCCCGCCTGTACGTCCCACAGTTTGACTGTGTTATCATCAGACCCGGAAGCGAGGATCGTGCCGTCTTGCGAAAACGCCACAGATGAGACATCATCCGTATGCCCTTCAAAGGTGGCGATATTTGTGCCCGTCACCACATCCCACAGGAGGGTTGTACCATTCGCTGATCCGGAAGCGAGTAGCGTTCCATCTTGCGAAAATGCCATAGAACTAACGGCATTCCTGTGTCCCTCAAGGGTGGTGGCACTCTTCGTCGCCACGTCCCACAGGAGGATCGCGCCATTCACGGACCCGGAAGCAAGCAATATTCCGTCTGAGGTAAATGCTACAGAACTGACCACATCTGTCTGATCCTCAAGGATGGCAATATTTGTGCCCGCCTGTACATTCCACAACTTGACTGTGCCATCTATTGATGATCCGGAAGCGAGTAGTGTCCCATCAGGGGCATACGCTACAGCACTGACTACATCTGTATGCCCTTCAAAGGTGTCGGTATTGCGTCTGGTCGTCACGTTCCACAGCACAACCGTGCCATCCCGTGATCCGGAAACGAGCATTGTGCTATCGTGTGAAAATGCCACGGATACGACTGCATTGGTATGCCCCTCAAGGGTGTTTTGAGCGCGGCTATCCTGCACGAATAACAAGAGGACGAGAATAAAAAAAGTGGGATAAAGAATGAATTTTTTCATCGGTTTATCTTACTCAATATCGGAAGGGAGAAGGCCTGGTTGTCTGTAGAACTATCCAGAGGAAAGGAGGGCTATTGGTCTGCGGAAGACGTGACGAGCACGAGGGTGAGAGATTTGGTCGTTTAATTAACCTCGTGAGCGGTCAGAAACATTGACTTTACCAGAGATGTGAAGAAATTCTGATATATTATTGGATCTTTAACAGGCTGACCGTAGTACGCATTCATCCGCACTAACACTTGCGTTTCCCCCCTTGAACGAACAGTAACTGTTATTTGCAGTGAATATTTGTCGATTCTTCTGGCAGTAATTGTGCCAAGTGCTTCGTCTGCTTTTTTTATGACAAATCCGAAATCTTGAAGTGTGGCTATTATGGCTCTGAGCGTCTTGTTCTCATCTGTGGTATCGAATGCACGGGTTTGCATGCTTCGAATTTGCAGTTGACTTTCATGCAATTCTATCTTCGGCGATTGCTCTGCTTTTGAGAATGATCCAGTTCCAGACAACCCAATTATTATAGGTGCGGCAATCACCGTTGTCAATATCCTGAAGATTTTCATATTTCTATTCCTCTGGTATGGGGTATGGCGTCGATGAGGCCGATACAATGGTCGTTTAATCAACCTCGTGAGCGGTCAGAAACATCGATTTTTCCAAATACGTGAAGAATTTTTGATATGCTGATGGATCTTCAACACCCTTTTGGTTGTATTCCATATTTGCACGCACAAATACCTGTGTTTCACTTTTTGGACGAACAGTAACGGTTATTTGCAACCAATCAGTCATTCTTGTGGCACTAACCACTCCAAGTACTTTATTTGCTTCATCTATGAGAAAGTCGAAATCCTGGAGGGTGGATATTACACTTCTAAGCGTCTTTTTTTCGTCTGTGGTGTCAAATACACGGGTTTGCATACCTCGCAACTTGACTTGACTTGTATCCATTTTCATCAATTGCTTTTTGGGTGTTGCACATCCGGATAACCCGATTAATATGGAGGTGGCAATTACAGCCGCCAATATCCTGGGAATTGCCATATTTTATGTCCCTTGAGATGTTTTTACTCGTACCGGTGTTGTGGCTGACACAATGGTCGTTTAATCAATCTCGTGAGCAGTGAGAAAAATTGATTTTTCCAAAACAGTGAAGAAATTTTGATATACTGCTGGATCTTCAACAGCCTTTTGGTTGTACTGAGCGTTCGCACGTACCAACAATTGGGTTTCGCCCCTTGGACGGACAATAACAGTTATTAGTAATGGAGATTCTATCTTTTTAAACACTCTATATCTGATGTGAGTCGTTCGGGCACTAACCGTTCCGATCACTTCATTTGCTTCATTCACGATATAGCCTAAATCCTGAAGTGTGGATATTACAGTTCTAAGCATTTTATCTTTTTCTGTCGTGTCGAATGCACGGGTTTGCATGCTTCGCAGCTTGACCTGGCTTTCATCCATCTTCAGCAATTGCTCTTTTGATGATGTGCAGCCAGAAAACGCCATTAATGCGGCAATCGCGGCCGTTAATATCCCGGAGAGTTTCATATTTTTTGCCCTTCCAGAAAGACTGATTTTGAAAGAAGATCAAAGAATTTTTGATACATTTCAGGCTCATCCAGGCTTTCCATTCTGTCTATTTTGTCGTCGGTATTCCAAACAATCCGCTGGAATGTCACCCTGACATAGTGCGTTTTATCGTTATCTTCTGATGTCGGACGGATAACAACAGACGCCCATAACTTTTGGTAGTCATCAACAGCCGGAATATCTACCAGATCAAAAGCGTCCTCGTCCTGTGTAATAGCCGCAATAGTAGCAGCCAAGAAAATCTGAGCTATTGTACCAAGCACTTGCCCCGTCCGCTGTGTTGCGTCAGGAGGTGCATCTCTGTTTTTTGAGCCAACGATAAATCCAAGATTTGTCTCACTTTCATTGATGATGAATCCCAGGTCTTGAATCACACCAGTAGATGCCGATAAAAGATCGGTTTCTGAAATGCCTTCGTATTTTCTCGTTTGTAAGACCCTGTTTTGCAATGTATCTGGTGTTAGTCTCAAGACGTGTTTGGGCAAGCTACTCCCACAGCCTGCCACAATCAGTGCCATTACAGTAAGCCATATTAATGGATGTCTTTTCCCAGGGATGATCATACTTAATCTCCTCGCAAAGCTTTATAGAGAGCGGCTCTTTCTTTTTCAGTGTGCCTACCTCAGAACCGCGATGCGTGATACGCGAAGTCTCTCACCTTTTTATCTTCATCAAATTTTATGATTACAGTGAGGGTTCTCTGAGATGTTGAACTGGCTCCGGATGAACCCGACGCTCCGCCACCTCCCCCAAGAAACACATCGGCTATGCTGCTTATGAGGATGAGAGACGCAATACCGCCTTCACTGGTCGAGTATGCTGTTTCTGTCGAGATTTTGTCATATATCCACACTTCACGCCGTTCTTCATCTGTTGAAACGATGTTTGGCGATCCGAGAACCTGGGCGACTTCGGCACCGCTCATACCAACTCTTATTTCCTTTTGGACCTTTCCGACAGTCATCCGATCGCCGGAATCATCCCGGACAGCCCTTCGATGCTGCGGGGTCATCATGCAACCCGATAGGAATATCACAGCCATTGCTGAGATCAGTAATTTTTTCATCTTACTCCTCCTTATAGTCCTATTTGCGCTTGCGATGTCAACTCTGCGAATTTGTCCTACTGTTTCGAAATTTGTTCCAGTTTCCATTTTCTGCGATATGTCGTTGGGCTTTCTCCATACGTCGCTTTGAAAACCCTGCTAAACGTCGATAAGTACGCAAAGCCGCACTGATAGGCAATTTCTGAAATGGAATCGGATGTGTGCTTCAACGCTTCTTCAGCCTTTGTCAGGCGCACATTCCGCAGGCACATCCTGAATGATTCTCCCAAATGTTTTTTGAACAATTCATATCCATAGGTCTTAGAGAACCTGAAATGGTGCATGACGTCTTCAAATTTCAGGTCTGGATTGGTGTAATTGTCTTCCAGAAATGATTCCAACCGGTTCTTCCACATATCTTGTGAAAGCATATATCTCTTAACTCTGGCCAAGAATTGGTCTCTCTCTATTGGTTTATCAAATACACTCACGGCACCAGCCGTTCGAGCAGATTTTGAACGATCTGTTTTCGCATTATAGAAAATATATTGCTCCAAATTAGAGAGAATCAAGTTGTAACATTTGTCCTAATGTTCAAAATTTGTTCCAGTTTCCACTTTTTTGCGATATGTGGGTCGGATATTCCATATAAAAACTCTGCTAAAAGTCGATAAGGACGTAAAACCACATAGATAAGTAGTTTCTGAAATGGAATTTCCGATATGTGGTTGGGTTATTTCCATACTTCGCTTTGAAAACCCTGCTAAAAGTCGATAAGGACGTAAAACCACACCGATAGGCAATTTCTGAAATGGAATCGGATGTGTGCTTCAACGCTTCTTCAGCCTTTGTCAGGCGCACATTCCGCAGGCACATCCTGAATGATTTGTCAAAATATTTTTTGAACAATTCATATCCATAGGTCTTAGAGAACCTGAAATAGTGCATGACGTCTTCAAATTTCAGATCTGGGTTGCTGTAATTATCTTCCAGAAATGATTCCAACCGGTCTTTCCACATATACTGTGATGGCATATATCTTTTTACTTTGGTCAAAAATCTATCTCTCGCTATGGGTTTATCAAGTACACTCACGGCACCGGCCTTGATCAGTTGCTCGCCCAATTCTGCGGATCTCAAACTCGTCATGATCAGTATAGCTGTCTGAATTTTCTCTGCCTGCACATGCGTCAGCAGTGTTATCCCATCCATATCCTCTACCTGTGCCTCAACCACAGCCAGGTCAATTTTCTCCTTGTGCAAAATTTCAAGGCTTTTGTGCCCATTTTCAGCAGTGAATATTTCATACGATTTGTCTCTCAGGAATCTTTCAAGTGCTGAGATTACATGTGGCTCATGATCTACAATCAGAATTTTCTGCTTGTCCATATATTCCCCGCATTCTTGAATTTTGCCGTGAAAGGGATCGGGCATTGGGCAATACATCGCCTGCATCAGATCCTTTGCAAACACTCTGAGTTACATCATGGCGTATTTCATATCGCTTGCCGTCACTTCTGCGGAGGCAGGAGTCCAGGTAGGTTCACCTGTGGATTACTTCGCAATGACGATAGCAAAATCGATATGCACTTCTTGCCACGATGCACCGAGTTACATCGGATTCAATACACGCAGAAATACCGCTGATATACCGCATAGACCTGTCCCGTGTAGAGTCATCACGAGACAAGTCCATGTGGTACATGCCTGGAATATCTATGCGGAAAATCTGAAGGAAAACAGCGTGATTGGGAGGTACACCGAGAGAGGATGCTACACGATCGCTTTCAGAACTATCCAGAGAAAGGGAACAGCTGCTGGTCTGAGAGGAAAGCGACCGCGGGTAAAACGAGGATATTCGGCTCAGCAGACTGGTGAAGCCGAGCGCGAAGGGAAAGGATTTGAGAGAAAGTGCCATGACCAACCGTGTGAACAATTTTGCAAATCGGATTTGTAAGGATTTGTCTCAATGACTTACAAATCTCGAGCTATTTGCATAAATATTTGTTTGTCAACAGCTTAAAAAAGACCGTTCACATTATTGATCGTGGAAACTCCCTCCCGAAAGGATACTAAAACAGCGACAACGCTGCTGATATGGTAGGAAAGGCGCGATAGGGCTTGTCTGCCAACTTTTGCCATCTGCCTCTGTTCCGTTTCTCACGCTTTGTCCCGTATAAAGTTTCAAAAAAACTGATAATTCTATAAATGGTATCGAGTGCCTGAGAAAAAATAAGACCTGTGCAAATTGGTAAAAAGAGTTGGGTTTGAATGTTCCAAAACGGACCTTTCTCATCTCAACAAGGCACAGGTCTATGTCTCCTCTCCTGCACTATTTTCCGATAGGAAAGCCGACGCCGACCTGGAGAGAAATGGCTCGGTTCTTAACATCCTCTCCTTCAGCAATCGACAGGAGCCCCAAAGTGTACAGCAACTCGACTGAGAATGTCATCCCTTCGGACATCGCCATCTCAGTACCGATCCCTCCTGTAATGCCAAGGTCCAGGGTATTGGGTCCATCTCCATCATCACCGCAATCCTCACCTGCAGCTTCGCACTTGACATTGATCCCTATCACCGGTCCGGCGAGCACATACACAGAAGCTGAGCTCTCGGGTGGCGTGAGGTTGACGACACCCAGGCCCGAAAATTCGATGTAATCCAAACTTACATCTGCACTGATACTAAGACCCTCTAAATCTGCACTAAGACCATAACCCTTCTGCACATAGTCGCCACCGATTCGAAGGCTGAATTTGTCCTGTATTGGGATAGTCGCAGAAGCACCGAGTTTGATGCCGGTTCGCGTATCCACATCTGCGCCATCAAAGTTCCCACTTGCAGACGCCCGACTCATACCACCCCCAATGCCGATTGTGGTCTGGCCGAAAATAGGGGCGGGAAAGTTCAGGGCTACCAGAGCCAGGGTACCTATAACGATAGATCTACGCAGGTGTTGCATAGCTGCTACTCCTTTGAAAAATGGTTGTGTTGAGAGCAACCTCAACGGATGTGTATCCTGCACACGGTTTGAACTACCGCGTTCTTATAGACGATATATCGCTCTAAAAAATAGGCCCTATTTGCCCTTAGATGTCAACCTCGCAAGTTTGTCCTGAAGTTCAAAATTTGTCCCAGTTTCCATTTTTTTGCGATATTGGGATAGAATCCCAAAAATAAAAGCCCTGCTTGCTTGAGCAGGGCTTAAAAAAATATAAATGGTATCCAACTCTTTTCAGTTCTATATCAGTCCTCTCTGCATCGCAATTGCGGCGGCTTCTGTGCGGTTGCCCGCGCCGAGTTTGCCCAGGATTTCGCTGACGTGAAATTTTACCGTGCGTTCGGAAATGTTGAGTTGATCGGCGATTTCCTTGTTCAATAATCCCGTTGCCAACAGGTGTAGCACTTCTTTTTGCCGCGCGGTCAATGCATCGGGATTGTTCACGCTGTCCAATAGCTTGGAAGCGATGAGGGGTTCGAGCAGGGACCCGCCTTCGTTTACCACGCGCACGGCGCGAAACACATCGTCTCGAGGCGCGCCTTTGAGCAAATAGCCTTTTGCGCCAGCCCGCATTGCCGATACAATGCGCTCGTCCGTATCAAAGACCGTAAATACGATTACCCGCACGCTGCTTCCCTGTTCTCCCAGTCGCTGGAGCGTCTCAATACCATCCACGCGCGGCATCTCCAGATCGAGCAATAGCACATCGGGGGTGCGTTCGGCGACCATGTGCAATGCTTCTGCGCCGTCGCCAGCTTCTCCTATGACCTCAAAATCGGATTGGGTCTGTAGCATGGCAATCAGGCCATCGCGCACAACGGGATGATCGTCTGCAACGACAATGCGAATGGGTTGGCTCATATCTCGCGCTCCAGTGGGATGTGGATTTCCAGACGCGTGCCGCGGTCGGGCGCGCTTTCAATTGCGAATGAACCGCCTAGCAAATGCGCCCGCTCATTCAGGCCAATGAGGCCGTATCGATCTTCCCGCACGTTTTCGGGATCAAATCCGCGACCGTCGTCTTCGACTACGAGTTGGACGTATTGAGGCGTTGATGTCAGTTCGATGAGGACTTTTTGGGCATCCGCATGCTGCGCGATGTTGTTCAACGCCTCTTGGGCCATGCGGTATAAGCTCGCTTCTATTCTGACGGATAGGGGATGTTCGCCAATGCTTTTTACGCGTACATGCGCTGCGCCGCCAATATTTTGTCCCAGAGTTTTCAATGCCTCAATCAACGTGCGATTTTCAAGTGGAGCAGCGCGCAAATCCAGCACTGCCCGCCGCGCATCTTCCAGGTTATCGCGCGCCAGAGCTATGGCATCGCGTACGGTTTCGGACAGGATTTTGCGATCTGTATTGCCATCGAGCAAGGCATCCAGAGTTTCCAGACGCATTAAGATCGCCACCAGATTCTGACCCAGGGTGTCGTGTAATTCCCGCGCGAGTCTGAAACGCTCATCTACCGCGCCAATTTCAACACTTTTTTCGTATAGACGCGCGCGTTCAATTGCAATGCTCATCAAGTCGCCCACTGTGTTGAGCAAGCGCAGGTCTTCCTCCGAGAGTTCGCGCCATTTGACACTGCCCACATTTAATACGCCTACCTTTTTTTCTTGCGCGTATAGCGGGATACTCGCGTGATACTGCAAGCCATCTGTGCCTTCTACAAGTCCTTTCAGACGGCTACAGGCCACGACATTTACATTTGCTGCACCCGTCAAGTCGCCTTTCTCGTACGTGT
The DNA here is from genome assembly GCA_026705765.1 of Gemmatimonadota bacterium. Classification (NCBI taxonomy): domain Bacteria; kingdom Pseudomonadati; phylum Gemmatimonadota; species Gemmatimonadota bacterium. Next base: position 15,623 of record JAPPAB010000080.1, on the reverse strand, counting down.
CCAGACAATAGCACCAGCCGCCCATTTTGCCCGGGTTGTCGCGCAGTACAGGGGGCAGGTTTTGCGCGGCAGCCAGATAGGGCTGGTGTGTGTCTTCGTGCATGAGCCAGATCCAACTCGTGCTCAAGCCGAGCAGTGCGGCTACTTTTTCAAGTGCCGTTTCAAGGGCTTGATCGAGATTGACGGATTGGTTGAGTGCATGGGCAATCGCGTTGAGGATTGAGAGTTCGCGATTGCGCTGTTTGAGTTGATCTGACATAAAAGTATCCGCAGATGAACACAGATAAAACGATTTAATATTTGCGAGTTGGGTTTGCAGCCTCTTTGGCCCGTGTCAGTTTTCAATTTTTTGTAGCGAGGTGCTTAAAATCATGTCCTGTGGGTGCCTGGAATACGCTGAGGTCAAATTCGGGCACTACGGATAGGATGTGGTCGAAAATATCCGCCTGAATCGCCTCGTAGTTCGCCCATACCGTATCGCTGCAGAAGACGTAAATTTCTATTGGCAAGCCGTGTTCCTGTGGCGGCAGTTGTCGCACCAAAAATGTCATTTCCAGGTTGACTTTTGGGTGATTTTTCAAATACGCGACGATGTATGCCCGAAACGTGCCCACGTTGGTCATGCGCCTTCCATTTACCAGGCTCGACTCATCTACCTCTTGTTGCTGGTTGAATTTTGCGAGTTCGTCTTTCTTGTGTTCGATATAGGCAGCGATGTATTTGATTTTTGAAAACCGCGTCAACATTTCTTCGTCGCAAAATTTAATTGTTTGAATATCGATTAAAATTGACCGCTTGATCCGACGACCACCCGATTCCTGCATGCCGCGCCAGTTCTTAAACGATTCGCTGATCAATGAATAGGAAGGGATTGAGGTAATTGTTTTGTCCCAATTTTGCACTTTTACGGTGGTCAATGCCACTTCAATGACATCTCCATCTGCGCCGTATTTTGGCATCTCAATCCAATCGCCCACGGCGACCATTTTATTTGCACTCAGTTGTATGCCCGCGACCAGTCCCAGGATGGCATCTTTGAATACCAGTAAAAGGATGGCCATCAATGCACCCAACCCGCTCAGGAAATATACGGGATTGCGATCTAACAAAATTGACAAAATCAAAATGCCGCCTACAAAATACGTCAGTATTTTCAAGACCTGCACAAAACCTCTGCCGGGGACTTCGCGGGAGATCTCAAATGTCTGATAAACAGATAGCGCGGCATTGAGAAATGCCGCAACCACCCAGATGCTGATGATTACGACAAAAATCTGCACGGCATCCCGAACAATCGCGATACAATAATCCCGGTCTGCTTCTGTCATGCCCGCAAATGGCAAATCGGCCAAAAGGTAGATGACCACCGCTGGGGCCAGATGTGCCAACCGGTCCAGAACCCGATGCTCTACAAATGCATCGTCCCAGGGTGTTGTCGTTTTTTCAATCACGTACTTTAGCGTTCGCAGGGCTATGCGCTTCACGACAAAATCGGCAATCACACTGAGCACCAGAATGCACAGGCCCACCAATAGTGGTGCAGTCCAATTTTCAGCCATCTCTGGTTCGACACCCAGGTCGAGTAACCAGTTGTAAATGAATTCCAGCATTATGGGTTCCTTCATTTTGAACTTTACAACAGTTCATTGTGCCGCAGCAATGCCTCTGTGCTCGGTTCGCGCCCGCGAAATTCTCGGTACACATCCATGGGGTGTTTGCTACCGCCCAGTGCGAGAATTGTGTCGCGGAATTTGCGTCCGGTTGCTTTCACGGCTTCTTCATCGTCCAGTCCGGCCTCTTCAAACGCGCCGAATGCATCTGCGCTCAACACCTCTGACCATTTGTAGCTGTAATACCCGGCAGCATAACCTCCGGCAAAAATATGGGAGAATGAGCACAAGAAGCGACTTTCTGATAGTGGGGGCAATACGGACATTTCTTCGGTTACACGACGCTCCACATCAAAAGCCGTTTCACCGCCATCCGGATCGTAGGTGGAATGCAGCAGTATGTCTGTTTTTCCGAAGGATAGCTGGCGCATCATCAGAGATCCCGCCTGAAATGTGCGTGCGGCGACGATTTTCTCAAATAGATCATCTGGCAAGGGTTCACCTGTTTCTACGTGTGCGGTCATTCCAATCAGTGTGGGCTTTTGGTAACACCAGTTTTCCATGAACTGGCTGGCAATCTCTACGGCATCCCATTCTACGCCGTGCAATCCCGCCACATCGGCATAATCAACGGTTGTCAACATGCCCTGCAACCCGTGTCCAAACTCGTGGAATAGGGTTTCTACTTCTGAAAAACTCATCAGCGATGGCGTGTCACCCACGGGCGGCGTGCCGTTGCACACGAGGTGAACTACGGGCAAGCGAAGTCCGCCGTTGAGCCATCGTCGTCCCAGACAGTCGTTCATCCACGCACCACCGCGCTTTTCTGCTGGACGCGAATAAGGGTCCAGATAAAACGATGCTATGCGCTCGCCATCGCGGAGTACTTTGAAGAATTGCACATCTTCATGCCATTTGTGTGCGTTTTCATCATCTGCCCGCGCGATCTCAATATCAAAAAGGCGTTCTGCCAATGCAAACATGCCATCGAGTACTTTGGGTAGCGGGAAATAAGGGCGCAACTGGTCGTCGGTATAATCGAATTTTTGCTCGCGCAACCGCTCTGACCAGAAGGATGTATCCCAGTGCATGACTGGCTCTTCCTGACCACTTGCCTTTGCCAGTGCTTCCAGCGCGCCAAAATCATTTTCGCTATGGGGCTGCGAAGCCGCCTGCAATTCGCCGATCATGCGCTCGACTGCGGCGACATCAGGGGCCATTTTGACATTCAGGCTCCTGTCCGCATAGGTCGCAAAACCCAGGAGCGCGGATTGCTCTTTGCGCAATTTTAAGGTGCGCGCTATCAAGTCGCTGTTGTCCCATTCGCCAGAGGATGCGCGCTGAACGTACGCTTTGTACACCTGTTCGCGGTGGTCGCGCATGCGATGGTGTTGCATAAAGGGATAAAAGCTGGGGAAATCCAGTGTAATGCGCCAGGGACCATTTTCCGGTGTGGCTTCACTGCCCTCATTGGCCTGCGCGTATGATTGTGCGGCTACTTGTCGCAAACTATTCGGCCAGTCCTCTGTATCTTTTTTATTTTCAATAATTAGTTCATAGGATTTGGTCGCATCCAGCACGTGGTTGGAAAAATCTGTGCTGATCTGCGACAATTCTTTGGCGATTTCGTTAAAGCGTTCCTTTGCTGTGCCTTCTAATCCCACTCCAGCGTGTTCGGCTGCGCGAATTTTCAACTCGATACATCGCTTTTGAGCCTCATCCAACTTCGCCCATTCCTCGCCGTCTCGAATTGCCACCAGGCCTTCGTAAATGGGACGGCTCTGCTGTACGCGCAGGCCAAATGCCACGACATCTTGCAATACTGCCTCGTGTGCTTCGCGCAAATCATCTGAATTTTTTACGCTGAGCAAATGTCCCACCGGTCCCCAGGCATAAGAAAAGGGGACGTCGAGTTTTTCGAGCGGGACGAGCAATCCATTCCACGATGGGGTCATGTTTTGCTCCAATGCCGCAATCTGTTTCTCTGCTTCTGATAGCATATGTTTTACGCCCGGTACAACGTGCTCTGGCTCAATTTCGTCGTACCGCGGCAATCCCTCTTTGACCAGCAGGGGATTGTTTTTTAATTCACTCATTACACATATCCTCATTTTGTAAAGGGTAGAAAATAGACTTAATCCAATTTCTCTATTTCATCTGCGACATCTCGCACCGAGTTCAGTATTTTGTACGCAGATGAAAAATCTCCGTATTTCGACAATGCATTTGGCACGGCGAGTACGCGCAGGCCAGCCGCTGCTGCCGCGACGCATCCACGTTCGGAATCTTCTACAACTACACAGTCATCGGGTTGTAGCCCGTGCAATCGCATGGCCGTTAAATACGCATCTGGATGTGGTTTTGCTTCTCGGTAATCTTCTCTTGCCAGCACAAAATCGAAAAATGGGAGTAAATCCGTCTTTGTGTGAACAATGTCGAAGTGATCTCTGCGAGAACCCGTTACAATGCCCATTTGTACCCGACCATAGAATGTTTCGAGTGTTTCGATCACGCCATCCACGATCTGCACGCCTTCGGCTAATAATGCGCTGTACCGTACATTGCGTTTCAAACGCAGTTCCTCGATCAATTCGGCATTCTGATTGGGCAGAAAATCGAATACGCTCAGCCCTTTTTGTAGCGATTGTTCGGCAAAATCCCTATGCGTTAGTTCAACGCCTTGTGTTGCGAGTACCTCATATCCCGCCTGAAAGTACAGACCTTCGGTATCTACCAGCACGCCATCGTTATCCCACAAAATTGCACGAATCACAACTCCTCCTTATATTTACTATCACAGGCGACCTCCGTAAAATGGTTGAAACAAACCCTTTTGAAATCTACGCGAACAATGGACTCAGGTCAACACATCCGCGCTTCCTTTTCGAAAACATCCGATGGTCTTGTCGCAGAAAATGAACACGCCCGCATTTTGCTCTCTCCTGTGCAGGGTAATGTAATTGCTGACCATCTGGTAGAAGCTACCGAGTGCAACTGCCTCATCCGTCCGCTGAATAGGAAAGATATTGCAGTCTATATCGATGATCAACCCGCTGAGACCCTCGGTTTTCTCCGCGATGGGCACGCGCTGTGGGGGCGGCTCGCTACGGGCGATCATCCGGGACATATTCGTTTTTGCATTCGCTCAGACGATGTCGATCTGCTCTATGCCGAACTCGATGTGCGCCCCTCGTATCTCGACTACGAAACCGATTATCAAATTATGCGCGCTGATCTCGAGCGCATCAGCCGCGAACTCGTTTACCTTTTGCCCGATCAAACCCGTATTACGACTCGTCTGATAGATGATAGAGGTAGCAATTTAGACTTTCATCAAGTGCTGGATCGTCTTTTGAATCAACTCGTCCGCACTTTGCATGCGATTCTCAAACGTCCACATCGCCATCTCAAAACTGTTCAACGCATCCGCGCGGTTGATCGCGCACAGGGCCGCGATCCCGATGCTGTTGCGGATATGATTCGCTCGCCACAATTTTGGACACATAGCGGGACCGATTTCCCACATTTGCCTATAGCGGACGGTGTCGTCTGTACGCATTTGCGCGAGACCCATCGCCATTCCGATATTGATACGCCGCTCAATCGCCATCTCGTTGCACATTTAAAGCGTCTGTCTCGGCGCGTCCAACCGATTGCACATACCGATCTGGGGCATCGCCTGAAAACATACGTGGATCGCTGCTTGCGGTTGCTCCCTTTGCCCCCTGCGCGACGTGATGACGCTTTGCCCGTTCATCTCGATGTGCGTTACCAGAGGGCTTTCGCGCTCATTCGCGATCTCAATCGCGCGCTCGCGCCCTGTACGGGTGGTCCGTTTGATCTGTCCTTTCGCGATACGCACGCACTTTACGAATACTGGGTCTATTTTACGCTGGTTCATGCGCTGTGCGATATCGGCTTTGTTCCGACCCACGACGATAACCTTTTTCACCTGACCAACCGCGGTCTGAGCGTTTCTCCCGCGCAGGGCGAAGCCTCTGCGATACATCTTCAGCGCGGTGAGCGCCGCATTCGTTGTCTCTACAATATGACCTATACTGCCTCGTCGGGACGTGCGCTTACACACGATCTGAGACCCGATATAATTATCGAGATCCAAAACTCGAATGCATGTGCTGGAATGTCTAAATCCAGTAGGGAACGCGCTATTTATGCATTTGACGCCAAATATCGCCGCGAAGATTACAACGGGACGTGGATCCCCATGCGCGATGATATCGACAAGATGCACGCTTACCGGGACGCTATTGGCCAAGTGATAGATACAGATTTTCAACGGATTCTCAAAAGTGCTGTTGTTCTGTTTCCCGCTCAGGTGGATTCCGCGTATCAGACCCACGCTTTTTATACCAGTCTGTCTTATGGAATCGGTGGCCTCCCGCTCTTGCCGGGGGATGCAAATACGTTATCTGCCCTGAAAGAATATATCAAAGAGCATATTCTTTCATAAAAAACTGGACCGACCTTCGCCGATCCAGTTGTGCATTTCTTTTTTTTCGCTATATTTGCAAATATCAGGTGTGATCTTCCTCCAGTTCCAGTCCCCAATTTTTATATGATGACCGATTCCCAACTGCTTCAAGAATTTGAAGCCCTTGCCCATCGTTTGAATATTCCCTTATCCCGCGAAGACCTCATGGGTGGTACAGGTGGTCTGTGCGTCGTGCGTGGCGAACAGCGCCTGATTCTCGATTACCGCCTCGATGTGCCCACGCAGGTGGATATTCTCGCACACGCTTTTTCCAAACTTCCCCTCGATGATGTTTTCATCAAGCCCTCCCTCCGCGCCCGCATTGACCTCTACGGCGAAGCACAAGTTTAGCGATTTACCCACATGATGAGATTAAATATTCTACCTGTTCTTCGGGCGAGACGGTGACGGTGCGGTTGGCCGGGATGAAGAAGGTGTCGCCTGTTTGGGCAGTGTGATTTTTGTTTAATTGGGCCTTGCCAGCGAGGATGGTGAGTGCCGCGAATGTGGGATAGGTGTGTTGGACGGTGCCTGCAGGAGCGAAGCGTTCGAGGCGGAAGTATTCGGTGTCTTCTGGCCCGATGAGCGTGGTGTTTGTATCGGTTGCGAGATGGCGCCAGTGTTGCGGTTCTGGCGTGGGTGCGTCAAAGGCGATGACGTCGAGGGCGCGGTCAATGTGCAGTTCGCGCGGCTTGCCATCGGTGCCGGGGCGGTTGTAGTCGTAGATGCGAAAGGTGAGGTCGCTGGATTGTTGTACTTCGTAGATCATGACGTTCTGGCACAGGGCGTGTACTGTGCCGGGGGGAACGAAGATTACATCGCCTTCCTGTACATTGAAGAATTGTACGGTGTCCTGAACGCGGTTTTCGCGGATGGATAATTTCAAGCTGTGTTTATCTACGCCATTTTTCAGGCCACAAGCCACGCGCCCGTGATTTGATTTGAGTACGTACCACGCTTCTGTTTTGCCATACGTGCCCAGGTTTTCTGAACGGGTGTAGGTGTCGTCGGGGTGTACCTGGATGGAGAGGTCGTCGCGCGCGTCGAGGAGTTTGATGAGCAAGGGGAATTCGGTGCCGTAATGCTGGATAACGCGCTGTCCGAGGAGGTCGGCACCATAAGTTGCGACGAGGTCGGAGAGATTTTGTCCGGCAAGGGGACCGTCTGCGACAATGCTTTCCATCCCTTTGTATGCCGAGACTTCCCACGATTCACCAATGGGCACATCCGGGGGAAGTGCTTTGTTGTAGTGTGTCCCCAGGCTGCGCCCTCCCCAGACGGTTTCGCGGAGGTAGGGTTTTAAGGGTAAGAGATCGGGTATCATAGATGCTCCTGTTATAGTGTAGGGGCAGTGCCCCCGTATAAAAACACTACGGGGCAAGCTCCTGTGTCTGCCCGTCACAGTGCAGATACGGGAATCGACATGGCAGTTTCTGTGAGTGGTAAAAGTTGTTCTGTCAGGCAGATTACGCCGCCCGGTCCGATGGGCAGGTTTAATTTTTTTAGTACGCGAAAATTCTGGATGTGATTTTTGTTGGGGGAAGCGGTTTTTTTGATTTCTATCGGATAGATTGTGCCATCCCGTAAGATGAGGAGATCTATTTCTTTTCCGTCTCGATCCCGGTAATAATAGAACGGGGGCATGTGACCGTTGTGTCGGTAGCTTTTCAACAGTTCACTCACGATCCAGGATTCCAAAATGGGGCCGGACATTGCGCCGGCTTCCAGTGTTTCAGGGCTGGTCCATTCGGTGAGGTAGGCACACAGCCCGGTGTCGAGAAAATAGAGTTTGGGGCTTCTCACCAGTCGTTTGGTGAGGTTGGTATAATAGGGTTCCAGAAGATAGATGATTCCGGAAGCCTGTAAAATGGATAGCCATGTTTTTGCCGTGTTTGGGGCAACATCGGCATCGCGCGCCAGATCTGAAAAATTTAACATTTGTGCGGTTCGAGCAGCGGCAGCCCTGAGAAATCGGAGAAAGGATAGCTCATCGCCCACTCGGGCGAGGTCTCGAATATCGCGCTGGAGGTAGGTTTGCAAGTATGAACTGTAAAACAGGTTCCAATCCATCTGGTCGTCCAGAGCAATGGCTGGAAAGTCACCGCGCCATATCAGCCTGTAGAGTTCTTGAAGACCGAGGGTATCTCCGGTCTGGAGCCTGTTGTGAATGGCGTTGGGGATTGGCAAGAATGGAGATGAGGCGCTCCCGATTCGCTCGCGTCTTGAAAGACCGAAAAGCTGCACGATGCCCACCCGACCAGCTATAGATTCAGATACGCCTTTCATCAGATGAAATTGTTGCGATCCCGTAAGCCAGAACTGACCGGGGAATCGGTCCCGATCCACGGCGATTTTGATATGGGGCAATAGCTCTGGCGCGTATTGGATTTCGTCGATGAGCACGGGGGGCGGGTAACGCTGCATGAACAGGGCCGGGTCTTCTTTTGCCAGACTCTGGACAAGCGGATCGTCCAGGGTGATGTATGTTCGATCTGGTTCGCTTAAGTGCCGTAGAAATGTCGTCTTGCCAACCTGTCTGGCTCCAGAGAGCATGAGTACGGGAAATCGGGAAGATGCGACAAAGGGTTCAAGTGTTCGGGAGATGTACATTTTGATATACCCAAAAAAACGGCTATTTTGCAGTGTGATTGCAAAATAGCCGAAAAATTAAGTATTGTCAAGGCTGTTAGACGCTCAAAATATGTCGTCGAGATTCAAAGTGAATCCTTGCAATGTGGGCGAAGTCAATGTTTCCCCTTCACCATAGGTATCGACGACCTCGAATCCATGCTCACCGAGACGCAGGACTGTTATGGTTTTTTCGGTGAGATCTACCATCCAGTACTCGGTTATGCCGTGTCTAGCATACAAACTGCGCTTGAAGGTCTTGTCGCGTGTTGCTGTGGAAGGAGACAGAATTTCGACGACGAGGTCCGGCGCGCCCTGAATATTTGCAGGGGTGATGATATCGGCGCGCTCATTGGAGACGAAGATCAGATCGGGTTGCACCACATCCATGTCCGACAGCACCACGTCGAAGGGCGCGTGATAGACCCGCCCCAGGCTATGCTCAGATGTGAATAGAAACAGTTTTGCCCCCAGTTGGATAGAGACACTTTGATGAAATTCTCCTGGGGCAGGGGGCATAACTAACTCTCCGTCCAAAAGTTCGTAACGCGTGTCGTCCGGCGTGTTCAGGTAATCTTCGTAGGTAAACTTGATGGTGGGATTTGGAATAGCCATGGTTATAGTCCCCTCTGATGGTGCGTTGCTTACATGGCCTGCCTTGTGTTCAATCACTTCTGTTTGATACTCCAAAATGGCTCATATTTTTGGCTCAAGCGATTGATTACATCCAACTAAGAAATAGTCGATTTTTAACTTTTGTCAAGGTGTTTGATTGCAAATAATCAAAAAATATAGCGCATGCCGATTTGCACTTCGCGTGGGTCGCCGAGGCCAGATTGAACGGTACCGTCAAAGTTGAAGAGCAGGCCTGCGGTGGATGGATCGCGGAAGTTGTCTGTGTTGAGCAGGTTGAAAATTTCGACGATGGCTTCCAAATGCCCGTTGCCCAATGGGATGGGGCGGGACAGGCGTGTGTCCCAGGAGAAAAATGCATTGTCTTTGCGGAGGGTGTTGCGCTGGATAATGCTGCCGTCGGCGCATATACGATCAGAGATAGCACCCCACGGATTGGTCGTGGGCTGGCCCGTGCAGGATGCGGAGGTGGGTTGTGCTGAGTAATAGCTTATGCGATTGTTGAGGAATATATCGCCGGGCAATCTGGTCAGGGTCCACAGATTGAAGCGGTGGCGCTGATCGCGGTCTGAATAGCCCCATTCGCGGTCCAATTGCGTTGCATCGACGTAGCGGAAGGTGAAGGGGTCGCGCTCGTTGTCGTCGTCGGATTTGTCCCAGGACAGCGTATAGTTCATCTGGAATTGGAAATCGTCTCGCACCATCTGGCGCAGCCCAAAGCTGAGGCCGTGGTAGCGCGATTTGGCTGTGCTCTCGACCACAGTCAAATCGCCGATGCCGTTGCTGCCATCGGGACCCAAACCCGTTGACCAGGGGGAACCGAAGACCGCGTCGTTGCGGTTGACAAAGCGCGTGAGATTGTCGGTGCGGGAGTATGTATAGCCGAAGGTACCGACTACCCCCTTTGCATGCAATTCGCGTTCGAGACCCACATGTGTGCTGATGGTACGGGGGTTTTTAAAATTTTTGTCGAAGACAAAGATATTGGGGCGGAAGGGATCGCCTGTGGGTGCGGGCAATAATTCGCCGTAGGGTGGGGGCGGACCCAAAATGGGCGTCAGGGTGCTGGAGCGGAAGATGGATTGTCCGCGCGAGCCATTGGTCGAGCGGGTGCCCGCCAGGTTCAAGCCCGGGATGCGGGCGTAGTAGATCCCCGCGCTGCCTCGCAACAGGGTCTTATTGTCGCCGTGTACATCGTAAGCTATGCCCAACCGCGGCTGGAACATATCCCAGGTAGAGGGAATTTTGCCGTTGGATGGGAATGTGTATGTACCCGTTTCGTTAGTGACAGTTTTGCCTATGAAATCGGCGAAGAAGACCTCGTCTGGATCGGTGATTACATCGGGCTGGATCTGTGCTTCCCAGCGCAAGCCGTAGTTGAGTGTGAGCTTGTTTGAGGGCTGCCAACTGTCCTGTACAAACAGAGCCAGTTCGTGCTGAGGGATCTTCTGCGTGCCCGCTTCTTCCACGCTCAGACCGCCGACGCCGGACTGCTGCAAGTAGATGAGGACAGGCCCGATAATTTCCGTTCCTTCAGGACAGGTCCCGGTGGTGCTGGTGCTGCCGTCGGAGCATTCGACATAGGTATTGCCCTGCTGGACGAAGTTGAGAAAGCCATCTACGGAATTGAAGATGTAGCGGCCATTGGCAAAACCGATAAAGGTTTGTACGGATTCGACGCGGTTCCATTCGATCCCGGCTTTGATCAGGTGATTGTCCTTGCTTATGGAGATATTATTGAGCAACTGGATGCGAGAGTCGTAGTATTCGATGGGGATGAAGAAGGGCATGCCAAAGCGATAGCCGTGTTCAAAATCCATGCCCGTATCGGGAAAGGGGCGCCCGGTGTTGGGGTTGTGCGGTCCACCGTAGGGACGGGGCCGGTCTTCTCGGGCGATTTGGAAGCGGAATTCGTTAATCGTGCTGGGGGATAGAAGTGATACCAAACTGCCATTGAAGGCGTGTGACCAGTCCCTTTCTATGGCATTGGCGCTGCGCGCCCAGGAGTCAACGTCAAAGGTGCCGTTTTCCTGTTCGGACCAGGTGTAATTGTATTTGAAGGTGGCGGAGTGTTCTTCTGACAGGTGGTAATCGACCTTGAAAAGAAATGCGCGGGCATCGTTGGTGCGGTCAATGGCGCCGTAGTCGTCGGATAGGTTGAACGCGGAGGCCATGAAGTGGCGCAGGCGAGCATCTCCGCGCTCGATATTGTTCTGTTTCGTATCTCTGAAAATTTGCTGGTCGTACGCGGCAAAGAAAAATGCCCTGTCCTTTTTGAGTGGGCCACCCAGGGTGAAGCCGAATTGCCCCTGTTTGAAATTGGGCGTGCGTTCTATCCCGTTGTGCCGGGCTGTGCTGGACAGGGCGTCGTGTTTGCCAAAAAAATGCACGGATCCGTGGAATTGGTTGGTGCCCGATTTGGTGATGACATTGACAAAGCCGCCGCTGGAGCGCCCAAATTCGGCATTGGCTCCCTGAGGTATGACCACCATTTCCGCTACTGCGTTTAAATTAAAAGTGAAAGCGGGACGCTGTCCGCCGCGTTGTTCGCCGAAGAAGGGGTTGTTGAAATCTGCGCCATCTACCGAGATGTTGTTGTGTATGCCGCGTTGACCGGCAATGGTCAATTCATCGCCGTCAGGTCCTTGCACGATGCTCACGCCTGGGGTCAATAGTGTGAGGTTGAGGAAGTTGCGCCCGTTGTTGGGCAAGTCCTGCACGGCTGCTTCGGACAGGCGCGTGGCTGTTTCACTCTGGGTGATGTCAACGGTAGCTCTCGTCGCTTCGATGAGGACTTCGTCCATTTGCAATGCCATTTTGAAGACGAGTTCCACTGTCTCGCCAACCCGCACCTGCACCCCTGTTTGACGCACTTCTGCCTGTCCTTCTGCCTGTACTGTGATGTCGTAAAAACCCAGGGGCAACAAGGTCGCGGTGAATATTCCCAGATCGGATGATGTGAGGGTGCGCCGGTAATTGGTGCTGGTTTCTTTGAGGGCGATGGTGGCATTGCCAATGGGGTTGCCAAATTGATCCCACACAAAGCCTCGGATAACGCCGGTGGTTGCCTGAGATTGCGCCCATGTGGGTGTGTGCAATAGGGTAGCGCACAAGAAAAGGAAGGGTAAGACGCGGATGGGGGGGAGAAGCGAGAAAATCTTTAGTTTTGGGATTTTATATTTCATACAAGGTGAAAGTCGAGCGGGAACAACAGATCCCAAACTCCTGTTCTACCATCTCCTTATGCGGATCTCAGAATTTTATACTGATCGCCATTGCCACGCGGTACAGTGGCCTCTTGATATGAGACAATAAACGCCCGCCGCACGTGGTCTGTCTGGTTGCCTTTGGAATGATGCCACAAACAGGCGTGAAATAAAAGGATATCCCCGGCTTTTACAGGACAGGGGATCGCATCGTCGAACATGAGATCGGCTGGTCCCATACACTTTGGGCATTGTCCGCCAAATGGTCCATGCGTGACCACACCGCCCTTGTGGCTGTGCGGGACGACCCACAAACATCCATTTGTCTCATCCGCGTCCTGTAGCGGTATCCAGGTGGACATGCGCGTTTTGCTCAGGACGCGTGTATTGTAATACGCGTCGTCCTGATGCCAGTGGCAGATGTCGTTGGAATGCGGCACTTTTGCCGTCAATTTGGCCGAATAAATCGAAATGCCGGGTTTTACAATATCTTCGATCAGTGTCAATACCCGCTCGTCCTGTGCAAATTGACGGGTCACTTCTGAGCGCAATCCCAACTGCATGACCCATCCTTTGTTGCGTCCCGTTTTTTTTTGGAACTCCTGAATCCGATCAATCTCGCGGTCGATTTCCGCGAGTTCTTCCAGCGGAAATACATCTGGCACAATCACATAGCCCTGTTCGCGATAGATCGCCACCTCGTCGGCACTGAGTTTTCGCAAGTTCGTTTCTGTCATTGTCATTTTTTTACTCCTTCAAAAACAACTCGACTACGGGTACTGTCACATTGGGTTTTTGCACGGGCAATTCCAGTGTCAGGGTTTCTCTTTCAATACTGCTGTCTCCCGTGTGTCCAGCGCGGGGCTGGTGAAATCGCACTTCTGAAGCATCGTTTAATAACTGGGCGTATTCTACCTTGCCAGCAAATCCGTCGAGATGCAGATGGCGAAACGGGTAGGTGAACAGGTGTACGTACAGCCGATTGGTGTCGGGATTGTAGGTCAAGCGGCAATCCTCCGGCGTCTGAAATTCCTCTGGCGCGGCAGTACACCCGTAAATGGATCGGCTGTGCCATTTCATCCATTCGCCCATTTCGCTGAGGCAATTCAATGCCCGGTCGTCAAATACCCCGCGCCCGGTGGGTCCGACATTGAGCAATAAGTTGCCCCCGCGGCTTACCACGCCGACCAGCATTTGCACCAGTTGCTCGGTGCTTTTCCAACTTGTTTCATCGCGGTGATAGCCCCACGACCCCGAAAATGTCTGACAGGTCTCCCACAATACGCGCTCGCCCTGATAGGTGACCCACTCGCGCGGCATAAATTGTTCGGGTGTGCGATAATCCCATCCGCCTTCTACGTCGTCCAGGTCCAGCCGGTCGTTAATCACAATACCTGGCTGCAACTCGCGCGTCATTTTCATCAGTTCAACGCTGTTCCAATCATCTCGCCCTTTGCCGTCAAACCCCTCGGGCCTGCCCCTTGCACCGGCCGGATAGCTAAAATCGTAAAAGAGCATATCCACTTTGCCGTATTCGGTGAGCAATTCGCGGACTTGACCGTGCAAATACGCCGCGTATTGGGCCTGATCGCGCGGTTCGTTCAGCTTGTCCTTATCGGGGTGGTTCCGCATGCTATGGACGGCGTCAATTCTGAAATGCGGGTGGTACCAGTCGATCAGGGAGTGGTAAAAGCCGACCTTCATACCCCGTGACCGAAATGCTTCTACCATGGGTTTTAACAAATCCCTGCGCGCGGGGGTATTGGTCGCTTTGTATTCCGTCAGTTTGGAGTCCCACAGCGCGAAGCCTTCGTGATGTTTTGTGGTGACACAAAAATATTTCATGCCCGCGTTGGCCGCCGCATCTGCCCAGGCTTCGGGATCGTACAAATCCGGATCGAAGTATTTCAGATACCGATCGTATTGCGCATCGGGGATTTCTTCTCGCTGCTTTACCCACTCGTGCCGCGCGGGCAATGCGTACAATCCCCAGTGGATGAACAATCCAAATCGATCGTGTGTAAACCAGCTTGTGTCACCCTGTAGATCTGCCATGGGTTCTCCTTTTTATAGCTCTGATAGTTGTACCTCGCGTCCTTCCATCGCACTCGTGACGGCTCCGAAGACCATGGACATGGATTTCAGATTGTCTTCGGCATTGCATTCGGGTTGGCGGTCTTCGCGAAGGGCACGGACAAATTCGTTGAGCACGGGATTGGGGCCGTCGATTTCGTCGAGTTTGATTTGCTCGCGGATTTGTGGATTTTGTTTGTGTTTGAGTGTGTAAAAGAGGTCAAAACCCTCCCAGGTCAGTGTGCCTTTTGGCCCTTCGTAGCGCCATTCGCCATTGTGTCCTGCAGGTACATGTCCCATTGTGCAGCCAATACCGCGATGTGTGGCGACAATGCCGTTTTCAAATTTGAAGACGAGAATCTGGCAGGCGTCGCCCTGATGCCAGCCCCAGGGCAAATTCCAGGTGATGGCGTGTGCGCTGACGGGGTCGGCATTGAGGGTATAGCGCATCATGTCAAAGTGATGGATGCCCATGTCGGTGAGGAACATATAGGGTTCCGTCACATAGTGGCTGCCCGGATTGTCTGCCCAATCGACATAGAGCGATACGTCGAGTTGCGCTACTTCGCCAATATGTTTGGTTTCGAGCAAGCGCCGCGTGGTGCGGGGCAGTTCATTAAAGCGGTAGTTCTGCGTGATCATGTGTTTGACACCCGCTTTTTTGCCCGCTTCAACGATGCGCTTAGCGGCTTCGAAGTTATCGCTCAGGGGTTTTTCGCCCAATAGGTTGAGGCCCGCATCAAAGGCTTTCATCGCGATGGTTTCGTGAATAGCGGGTGGGGTGACATCGACGACAAAGTCGGCTTTTACCGAAGCGGCATCGCTGAGGTCGTCGTAGATGAGATTCTCGGGTACACCGCGTTCTTCTATTGCGCGTTTTTTATTTTCTTCTGAGGGTTCGACATAGGCGACCAATTCGACTTCGGGATGTTCGTCACACGCGGCCTGCCAGTGACGCGCACGACCACCGAGGCCGACGAG
>JAPPAB010000079.1 GCA_026705765.1 Gemmatimonadota bacterium | reverse complement strand
CTTAAAATCGTCTTCCTCTGTAACCGTGAGGTCTAAGTGCTGCGTAACATTGGGGATCAGAACCTGTTGCCCTTCGTCATTTGTGGTGATCAGTGTGCCGCTGAGTGTATCGCGTACGGTTTGGACAGTGCCCAAATCCACGATGCTGTTGATGGTTTGCCTGCTGCCTCCAAAGAAGATGCGGGGGACATAGGTGCTTTGTTCAGATAGAATGGGGGTGAGGCTGTTCTGGTAGTAGAAGGCGAATTCCGAGTTGAAGTCTTGTTGTCGTCTGAAGTTTTTGCCGATCAGGGCGGTGGTTACAAAAACGTCGCTGCCGAGCAGGTCGCCCCAGGCCCATTGAACACCTGCGCTGATTTGATCCAGGCCGAACCGGTTGCCGATAAATGTGGGACCCAGTAGTGCGATGGGTGTGATTCCGTAGGAGATGAGGCGCGTGGAATACCGTCCGATGTCGTGAAGGTCGGTGATGGATTTGCCGGTGTAAATTTCGGCATAGTCTCGCGCAATACCCTCGGGGGGATCAACTGCAACGGCCTCGGACATGGGTATGCGATAGAGGTTGTAGTTCGCGGCGTGATATCCCGCGTAGATCACATCTTTGGCATCGGGAGAAATCGTGGGCAAAAACGCGCCGCCCACAACATTGGTCAGTTGCTTCTGTTCTCCAGTGACCATGTCATGGGTGTAGAGGTTAAAGATGCCCGTGCGGTCTGAACTGAAGACAAATCCGCTGCCATCGGGTAGCCATACGGGGTCGCGTTCGTCGGCTGTGGAGTGTACAATGGCTTTGAAGTTGGCATTGTTGGCGTAGGCGAGGCTGTCGGGAAATGCCTTGAGGCTGTCGGCTTTTGCCTGCTGGAGGCTGTCGAGTTGTGTGTCAACTTCCTCTTTTTTTGGTGAACGCCTGCCTTTTTTCTTTTCCCAGGTTGTGGCATCCACGTCTATGATGGCAATGTCGCGGTCTTCGCCCGTGCGGAATACGCTGAAGAGCAGGTGTTTGCCGTCGGGCGACCATTTGGGGCCAAAATACTGTGTGGCATCGTTGTTGTGTGTGAGGTATCGCACATCGGTGCCGTCGGTGTTTACAAGGCCGATGTTCGCCGTGCCATCTCTCATGGTTACAAAGGCGATTTGTTTGCCATCGGGGGAGAGGGTGGGGTCTTTGCCGCGCAGCCCCACGGTGACGCGGGTTTCTTTTTTCGTTTTGATGTCATAGGTGAAGATGTCCCAACGTGCGCCTACGGCTTTGATGTACATCAGGCTGTCGCCGCTGGCGGTCCAGACAAAGCGATTATCGACACGGTCGGCGATTTTTGTGACTTTTTTGGTGGTGAGGTCCATCACTTTGAGTTCGGTGATGAAATATTCGCTGTCGTCGTTGGAGATAAAGCCCAGCTTGTCGCCTTGTGGGGAATAGACCGGGTGATAGTCCAGACCGCCTCTATCGACGATCAATTCGCCTTCGCGTTCGCCAGTTTCCTGGATGTCGCTTTGCACTGCGCTGTATTGCTCTTTAATATGCGCTTTCCAGTCTCGGTAGAGTTGTTTGGCCGATACACCTGTGGCTTTTTTCAGCGAGGAGTTGAAGTTGATAATGGGTCTGTGTTCAAAGATCTGTCTGACAACACTCGGACTAAAGCGTTCGCCAATGTAGTTGAGCATGGCATATCCCTGATTATAGACCATTTCGCCGTGGAAATTGCCCTTGCCGCCGAGTTGCCCCATGCTGGGGAGGGAGAGCAGATCATTTTCGAGCGCGGCCATGCGCAGGAGCATATCGCGGTGTGTGTCCCAGCGGTCGTCGCCGTATTCGGTGGCTTCGTATTGCGAGATGCCTTCGGCAAAACCCGAGTTGACGGCGAGGTGATACAGGCCAAGTGTAAAGCTGAAATCGGGATTTTCATTGGCGCGAGAGGCGTTGACTATGCCAATTTGGAAGGGTAGGCCCTTATAGGCGGCTTTCAGGGTTACGATGTGGGCGAGTTCATGGACAAAAACATTGCGTACCCAGTCGCTGGTGCCGCGGATTTCCCAGTCAATGGGGTTGGTCCAAAAGTGGATGTAATTGGCACTGTACACGGCAAAGGCATTGCCGAGGTAATCCGCCTGGTCGTCAACGACGACGTGGATGGGTGCAATGCGATCGACAAAGGTGGGGTAATGGCGCATGAGATTCGAGAGAACCTCATCGCAGAAGTCGGCAATTTGACGTGCGGTTTTTTCGGCTGTAGAGAAGTAGATATTGAAATATCTGGTGCGGATCATTTGAGCGCCAGCCGTACGCAGTCCCAAAAGCGATGGAAAAAAGCCGTCGGCTGTTTCGGGCTTCCAATAGGTGTAGCTTTTCTGATCGGGAGACGGACGGTTCAGCGGGGTATTGGCGAGGTCAACCCCAATGGCTTTGGCAGGACCTAAAGAGGGGGGCTGTGCCTGGACGGTGTGGGATATGAGGCCGGTGAGGCACAGCAACGTTAATATTTTGAAGACCTTCACTTATGACTCCTTGAGATGGTGGATGGTTTGAACAAATCAACGAATCAACGAATCGAAGCTTGTAGTGATTTTGGTGGGTGGAGCGGGGTTCGTCTATTCGTCTATTCGTCTATTCGTCTCTAATTATGCCGCAAGATACAGGCCACGCTGTGACCGGGTTCAATGTCTAAGAGTTCGGGTTTGCGGTGGGCGCAGTCCGGCGTTGCTTCGGGACAGCGCGGATGAAATGCACAGCCCGAAGGTATGTTGACCGGGCTGGGAACATCGCCTGTTAAAATGGTGCGCGATCCCCTGACGCGCGGGTCGGGTATGGGGATTGATGAGAGCAATGCGCGTGTATAGGGATGCTGCGGATTGTCGTAGAGTTCCTGGCTTTCTGCCAGTTCTACAATTTTGCCCAGGTACATGACTGCCACGCGATTGGAGATGTGTTTGACCACGCTCAGGTCGTGCGCGATAAAGAGATAGGCGAGGCCGAACTGAGTCTGTAAATCCTGGAGCAAGTTTACAATTTGTGCCTGAATCGATACGTCGAGTGCAGACACGGGTTCGTCCGCGACAATGAATTGCGGTTTTACGGCCAATGCGCGGGCAATGCCAATGCGCTGTCGCTGTCCACCGGAAAATTCGTGCGGATAGCGGCGCGCGACGTCAGGAGATAAGCCCACGGTGTTGAGCAGGTCGGCGACTCGATCTTTTGTTTTGTCGCCGTGGATTTTCAGGGGTTCCGAGAGGATGCCGCCGATGGTGAGGCGGGGGTTTAGCGATCCGTAGGGGTCCTGAAAGATGATTTGCATGTGTCGGCGCAGTGTTCGAAGTTGCTTTTTTCCCAGGGAGAGGATGTCGGTATTTTTGAATCGCACGGTGCCTGCTGTCGCGTCAATAAGGCGCAATATGGCGCGTCCCGTTGTGGTTTTTCCGCATCCGGATTCGCCGACCAGGCCGAGGGTTTCGCCGGGAGAGATATCGAAGCTCACGTCATCTACTGCTTTGACATGCCCGGCGTTGCGCCCCCAGAGTCCCTGAGAAATGGGGTAGTATTTTTTTAGTTTTTGAACTTGAAGAAGCACTATTTCTCGCCTTATGCCATCCAACATGCGGTCTGGTGATCGCCGTCAATTGGTTGCAGTTGCGGTGTGGTTTCCCTGCAAATTGAATCGACTTTTTCACATCGGTCTGCAAATCGACATCCCGATGGAAATCGCGTGGCTTCGGGCACTGTGCCCGGTATGGTTCTGAGGCGCTTGTTCGCGATATCCAGACGGGGTACTGATGCGAGTAACCCCTGCGTGTAGGGATGTCTGGGGTTGTGAAAGATCGCATCTGATGGTCCGGTTTCTACAATTTTTCCTGCGTACATGACCGCGACCTGATCGGCGGCTTCGGCAATCACGCCCAAGTCGTGTGTGATGAGCAGGACTGCCATGCCGAGTTGTTGCTGCAAATCGCGCAACAGGTCCAGGATTTGCGCTTGTATGGTGACATCAAGTGCTGTTGTGGGTTCGTCCGCAATTAGCACTTTTGGGTTGCACGAGAGGGCCATGGCGATCATGACGCGCTGGCGTTGCCCACCCGATAACTGGTGCGGGTATTCGTTTGCGCGTTGTTCGGGGTCGGGCAGGCCCACGAGGTGGAGCATTTCAACTGTTTTTTTTCGCGCTTCTGTTTTTTCTAATCCCTGATGCCGCCTCACGGCTTCGTCAATCTGGAACCCACAGGTATAAACCGGGTTGAGGCTGGTCATGGGTTCCTGAAAGATCATGGCAATGTCATTGCCGCGTATGTCGCGCATTTCGGTATCTGAAAGGGATACCAGGTCCCGGTCCTGAAAAAAAATATGCCCACCTTCGATGCGGCCAGGATGAGGTACCAATCGCATGATTGACAGCGAAGTAACACTTTTTCCGCACCCCGATTCACCAACAAGGCCATACGTTTCGCCCCTGTTGAGTGTGAATGATACGCCATCTACCGCCCTCGCTGTTCCGCTGTCTGTGTGAAAATGCGTTTGGAGGTTGTCAACTATCAGCACGGAATTGGGCATGTGATGTTTCTTTGGACTTCTATACAGGTTTGAACGTTCCCGATTTTTTGATATGAGCGAATGGACACGCGCTTCTCCACAAATCAAAATAGAGGCAATTCGAGCACGAGCCAGTCTTCGAGCAAGAACCCGACGCGCCCAATTAGCAGTGAGAGACGCGCCATGATGGTGTAGCCAAATGATGCGCCAAACGAGATCATGAGAAACCAGATACCAATTTTGGACGCCACGCCTACGGGACCGGTGTGTTCGACAGAGTAAAAGAAATACACGAGTACTGTAACGACGCCGACCAGAATAATAAATAGATTGAATCCAGCCATGTCGGCTGTTATAGGCCCCATGGTGGGCTGTATTTGTGCCAGCAAATTGGCCGAAATGGTACGTGGAATAGCCAGCCCCGCTCCCAGGCCAACCACAAATGCGAATGCGATGCGGCTGAGCCAGCTAAATTTTGCCGAGGCGAGTTGGGTAAGCATGAAGAAGCCGAGTAATGTGGGGACGATGAGCCACAAATTGCCCATACTTTCGCTGTCGAGTTTGGAGAGGGGCTCCACGACATCGGCCAAAAGTACTGTGTACCATATTTGATTGAGTGTGTATGCGGCTGCGACTCCCACATAGAGATTTTCGGCAAATTTGAAGAGGGGGTTATCCTTGTAGAGAAAGCTGTAAAGCGACAGGGTGATGCCAGCGGCGATAAATGTGCCAAAGCCAGACCAATCCGCAGATAGGCTACCCGAGACAAAGAGGTAAATATTGATGGTGGCAAAAATGAACAAGAAGGCAATAAAAATTATATGATCGCGGCTCACTGGGTGCCTCCTCTCTGTCGTCCATAGAGGAAGTACATAACATTGCCCAGGATAATGAAGAATATGATGATGAGATGCACAAAAGATTGGGCTCCCATGCCTGCAGTGGCTTTGTCCGATGTTTCAATCAAGGTCTCGTATTCGGCGGCGCCGGCCAATCCGCCCATCATGCCGTTCATTTGGCCCGATTGCAGATATGGATATTGATCGGGTGCCATAACAGCGGTGCAGCCAATGCCAAATTTGAATTTGTAGCGTTCTTGTCCGAAAGGTATCCAGATACCATCTGGCGTGTTGCCCGCTGCCAAGCAGATCACATAGTCGAAGTTCGCCAATCCCTTTATATTTTGGGTGACGGGTAATTCGGTTGTGTTGTTGCCATGCAAATCTTGAGGGAAAGTGCCGTGAAAGTCGTGGCCCATGTTGATAACGAGCGATTGGAATCCCGTTTTAAATCCGAGAAAGACATAGTCGCTGCCGTATTCGGTCCCCAGTTCTTGTGAGGCTTTATCGAGGGCTTGTTGAGCTAAACCCACCGCCTGGGGCCAAAGGCACATGCCCACTACTTTGACGTTGCGCTCGAAACAGTGGCGCAAAACTGCAAGAGCCATGGGCTGTACTTCGGGCATGGATCCGGGACCGTAGTCAAAGGAGATGAGAATGGTACCGTTTTTTGCACCGACTTCTTCGATCGTTTCGTAAATCGCTTTCACATCTTTCGTAACGGGAATAGGCAAGCGCAAGGCAGCCAACGAGGGAATGATGACACCGAGCGCGACAAAAACGAAGATGATGCGGCGGTCGATATTGAGTAAAAATTCTTTCATTCTTCACCTCCGCCGAGATAGGAGCGTTCGATGCCAAAAATGATGCGCAGTGATGTGGCGACTATGCCGAGACTGACACCGAGCAAGATGCCGCGTTTGGCTGCCAGATTTGGTACATCCATCATCCATTGGGCAATTTCGGGAAATCCCTGGTAAATTGACGCGCCAATGGGGACGCGACCAATCATCACGATAATGGCCGATACGAGCAGGATAGCCGCTTCTGGCGTGCGGGCGCGAAAGGTGCGGTAGGCAGCAGATGCGATGAAAAACGCGAGGATGGAGAACATGGTTGCATCGGCTGGTACCTGCACATTATTAAACATCCACACAAAGGGGCCCGAATCAATGACCTGAGGGTTGAGAGGGCCTTGCCCATCGTTGTAGATGGCCAAAATAAGCATGACCGCGAAACCGACAAAAACGAGAAAGCTATATGCCCACCCGGCTTGCTGTCGTCGCACACGGTTCCAGTGCAAGCGCATCAAGCTATAGATACCCAATGCCAGAGCAAAGGCCGCGACAATGCGATCCCATTTTGTCAATTCTTGTTCGAGAGCCTGGGCGCCGCTGTGTGGGATATAGAAAACGAGGATGCCAATCATACCCAAGACAAAGGCGATGATCAGCGGAAGGGTGCGTCTTAAAAAAAGCATAAAAGAATCCCCTGCTTAATATGCGGTAAAAATATGCGTGAGTGTTTGAATTTCAAGAGTCGCCAGGATCGTGCCCAAAATCATGACGATCAAGAGTACTGCTTTGCCGATGTCCTGTCCTTTGAGGCTGCCCAGCAATTTGGGTTCTCGGGAGAGATACGCGCTTGCTGCATAGAGTTCTTCACCCATGAGCGTATAGTCACAGGTAGTGATGAAAAAGGGCAACTGCGTATAAGCGTCAGTACCCGCGATCTGGATTGCGCCTATGGAGGCACCGGTTTCTGCTAAAAGCAGAGATTCGGCAAAGAAGTAGCCCATCATGATGTTGGTGGCTGGTCTATCGCGCACCATCATGCCGTCGAGGGCTGCGGCATAACTGAATTGTTCGGTGGCGACCATAAAGACCGAGTCTTCTGAGTACGCATCGGGACGACCGGCGTTGAGATAGGATTCTTTGACGACCTCTTGACTCACGGCCATGACGACTGGGTCATTGTTGGCTACGCGCAATTCGGTGTTAAATTCGGCAGTGCGATTGGCCACACGGGAAAGCACATTGATTGCTGCAATGGTCGATACGCTACCCATAGACGCCAATCCGTGTGCAAAGAGCACGGGTTTGCCCATTTCAGTGGCGCGACCGAGGGCTTCGTCGAGGGCTTCGAGACCGGCGATGCGGCGAATGAAGAGTTCGCGTTTTTGGGCGAGGAAAATGCTGATCAAAATGATGGCGGAAAAAATTATACCGAGAATGAAATTGTTGGTTTTGGTTCGGTTGAAGAGATTTTCATACGCTTCTGCGGCTGCGGTTGCCGAGGGAAATGATCCGCCAGAGGGGAGATGAGCAGTGACCTGTACGTAATAGGTTTTGCCATTTTCGATGGCGATCTTTTTCGATGAATCGGTGGGGTCAGTATATTCGGCGATTTTGGCAAAGTGCATTTGGGATGTTTCTTCGCCATGTCCAAAAGTTCCTGGATTGCTGGATTGCAGGTTGCCCGATGGGTCGATATTGGCTGCGGGTTGAAAAGGACCGGTTTTCGATTCGCTAACGGCAATTTTATACATTGTTCCGTCGGGAAGTTCCGCGCGGTTCCACACAACGGTGATGCTGCCTCCCGAGTCGTTGGGGGTGTCTTCGGCTTTGACACCGGTGGGTTGTTGTGCATATACCTGTGCTGTGCAGAGCACGAGTGTGATGCAAGTTAAAAAATATCTCATACGCAATCTCCCGATGGGTCGTTTACTCTTCGATGAGTTCGACGTTGGCGCGCGGGACAGTGGCGCGGTTGCCATTGTCAAATTCGACTTCGAGTACGCGCACATGGGTTTCGGATTCGACTGTTTGCAATTCGGGTGGCAGGGCCGTGACTTTGCCCACCTGACCAAAATAGGGTGCGCGAATCACGCGCAAGAGTGCGCCTTCGATGAGGCCCGAATGATCGGATTCTTCGGCTTGTTCGTGGATTCTGGATTCTGGAATGATGATTTCGGGACGCAAAACACCTGCGCGGATCTGGGTGGCACCTGATATAGAGGCTTCTTTGCCGTTGTTTTCGCTCAGTATGCCAAAGGTTTTGTGCGCCATTGCGATGGGGCCAAAGCCTTCGGTGACGATGACGGTGAGGCCGATGTTCTCGGTGCCGGTGATGGCTACGCCGAGGTCGTAACCGAGCAGGTCGCGCAAATCGGCGTCGCGGATGCCGCCTCCAATGATGCCAACGGCGCCGCTTTCCCGGGCTTTGTCAATTACGTCGAGGGTGAGCAGGTTGCCGCCTACGACGATTTTTCCCGCGCACGCGTCGTCGATTTGGTCGGGGGTTAATATTTGATCTGGCGCTTCGGAGATGACGAGCAGAGGTCCCCAGATTTCACCGCCTATGCCAAAGATGCCCTGCACAAATGCACCTGTGGTTTCGACAATGACGCCTTCTTCGGACAGGATTTCGATCACGTTGCCATCTATGTATGCCTGTACTTGAACGGGGCGGGGGGGCGCGCGAAAGATGACCTGCCCAGTGATTTTGGAGATGCTTTCGAGGGTGCCACTAATGGGTGCTTTGACGGTGGTTTTGAACCATTTGATGAAGGGGCGAGTTTCGGCAATGGGTTCGTCGGCTTCGACGGGGTCGCCTTCGCGTTTGAGCATGTAATTGGGCAGTTCTTCTGGCGTGCAACTCAAGATGTTGACCAGGTTGAGGGTGGTGACGTTGCCGGGGAGGTGCGTGTGTGCAACGACTTGATCGCGCGTTACGCTGTCGCCCTGTGATACGACGACTTCACCTTTGAGGGGGAGTTGGCGCTGGCGTTGAAGAAGGGTCTGCGGGGTGACGCGAAGGCCGGGTGTGTATGCATGTGCCATAGAGTAATACCTGAGGTTACGGATAACGGAATATACAATGCGAGGGCTACTTTACAAGAAAATAAATTAAATCAGGGCCTTGCTCTTTCTCTTACCGGGGATAGAGGTCGAGGGTCTCGCTCCACTGGCTTATTTGATCGGCGCGTTCGGATTGATTTTCGGCAAATACAATGGGGCGACCGCGTCCGTCGAGGATCAGCCCGGCGGTGCCCCCTTTGACTGTGGTGTTCAGTTCTCTACCCGGCCCTGCACCTGCGTCTGTGTTGCGCTCGGGTTGCAAGGTGAGGTGTGCTTCTCGATCGGCTTCGAGCGGGAAGTGTAGAAGGTCGCCAATATTCAGGGTACCCGATTGAGTTCCGTCGGGAAGGCCGATTTCGTATTGCGTACAGGGTGTGCCGATTTTGCCCTGTACGATGGGCGCGATACACGTGCCGAGGTAAATGAGGCAGTCGCGTTCAAAAACTTGCGTGGCGGCGATTTCGTTGACCGATGAGAGCACGCCGAGGTGTGGCATCATAAAGATGCTGTCAACGGCGAGGCGCGTGATGCCTTCGGGCTGGAAGGCGTCGATGAGCATGGCGGCTGTTTGCATTCGACGCGGGGCGTGAGATAGAACGCCGCCGCTTCCGACGAGGAGGTCGAGGTCGCGCATTTTGATGAGGCTTTCGCCGCCTGCGGATTGGTCAAATACATCGGATAGGGTGCGCTCTGCCTGTACGCCTTTGAGACCCACGGCCAGTGCGCGGTGCTGGACAAAGGCCAGGCGCAGGGCTTCGCGGGCAATGGCCTGTTCGACCTGAAGTTCTTCGAGCATTTGCGGAATTGTGGTAGGGCGGATCATTTTGTTTTTGATGCGGTCTCGCAGGTCGGCTTCGTCGATTTTGAAAGGTACCCAGCGCATGACGTCGTTGAGGCCCGCTTCGGCGAGTACGTTGGATACGCTGTAGGACATGCCGAGGTTGGCAGATACCGTGCGGTTGAAGATATCGTCAAAAACACTGAACACGTCGGTGGTGGCACCGCCTATGTCAACGCCTACGACATTGATATTTTGTTGTTTGGAGACGGTTTGCATCATGAGGCCAACTGCGCCGGGTGTGGGCATGATGGGCGCACCTGTCCAGGAGATGAGTTTTCGATAGCCGGGTGCTTGCGCCATGACGTGTTCGAGAAAGAGGTCGTGGATCACGTGTCGAGCCGGTCCGAGGTTTTCTTCTTCGAGCGTGGGGCGGATGTTTTCCGTGATGGTGAGGGCTGTTTTGTCGCCCAGAGTGCGTTCGATTTCCGGCGCGGCATCTTTGTTTCCCGCGTAAATGACGGGGAGTTGATATCCCGAGCCAAATCGCGGTTTGGGGTCGGCTGCCGAGATAAATTCAGCCAGTTCGACAACGTGTGAAATGGTGCCGCCATCTGTGCCGCCCGAAAGGAGCACCATATCGGGGCGCAATTGGCGAATGCGTTCGATTTTTTCGTGGGGCTGCCGCCCGTCGTTGGACGCGAGAATGTCCATGACAATTGCGCCTGCGCCGAGGGCGCAGCGCTGTGCGCTTTCGCCGGTCATGGCCTGAATGACGCCGCCGACCATCATTTGCAGGCCGCCGCCTGCGCTGCTGGTAGAAATGTAGATGTCAACCCCGCGATGATCTTCTGCGGGTGTGATGATGGTTTCGCCGTCGAGAATTTGTCTGCCGGAGAGTTCTTCGACTTCTTGAATGGCGTTGAGTACGCCGCGCGTGACGTCTTCATAGGGGGCTTCAACTGTGGTAGGCGCTTCGCCTCGATAGGTCTGGCGATAGACATCGCCCTTTTTTTCTATCAAGATGGCTTTGGTCGTGGTGCTGCCGCAATCGGTAGCGATGATGACGTCGAGTTTATCCATGGTTTTTATTTTCCAGGGTTTCAATATGGCGAATGAGGCAGGGAATGCTTTCCCGCTTTTCCAGAAAGCGCGTGAAGCGGTCAAACTCGGCTGTTGAGGAGAAGATGATGGATACGAAGGGCGACAAAAAAGTCAAAAGTTGGCTGCCAATATAGTTAAAGGGTCGCCCGGTTTCAAGTAACATAATAGCTGGTGCTGTGAGTCTGCGCCTCACGATGAAGGCGGCGGCTTTTTCGGCGAGGATTTCGTCTTCTTCGGTGATGGCACTTTCAGGAGGGGAGACGGCAAAGGCATGGGCGCAGTAATTCTTAAGCCGGGTCAATAGCGATGTGTTTTTGGACGACATGGTAGATCTCTGAGGGATTTTTCGAGCGCAGGAATTGACCGCGAAATGTGTCGAGACGATGCGGTTTGGCAAAAGGACTTAAGAAGACGCCGTCGGGATGGCGTGCGGCGCGGCGAAAATTTGTCCACAAATATTGCCTGTGTGTGCCGATATGTGAAATGGTAAAACCGCGAGCATCGATAACATAGCGCGTTGGCAGAAAATAGCGGGTCATCGCCGCGGTGAGCAATGCGAGTGAAAGAAAGGCGAAAGAGATGCTCTGAAAGCTCACGCCGACAATAAACGCGACGCCCAGAATGATGAGTGCGAGTAAAACAGATTTTGCCAAAGGCTCTTCGCGCAAGGGATGTGAGGTCCAGGTTTTTGAAGCGTCAATACTTGTCATTCCATTCATGGGTTGCGTATTTTTCGGCGATGAGGCGCTGGGTTTCGGCAATTTCGGTTTCGCTGAGAGCGGCTTCGACAAGTTGAATGTTAAAGGTGTTTTGAATGCCTTGCCGGATGGCTGTGGTCGCCGTGTCGAAATTGATGGGGTATGCGAGGGCTTCCGAGAGCGAGGTGGTGTGGCGGTCTAGTTCGCGTGCAAAACGCTTTTGCAAGCCCGGTTTGTCGCCGGGCAGAAGATCGGCGATTTGTTTGTGTTCTGGGCCGAGCAGGAGAGACCCATGCTGCAAGAGCATTGTGCCGATGCGCTGTTGCGCGCTACCGATGAGTTTGCGCCCCTTGAATGTGACTTCGTATTGCGCCGTGCTGGTAAAACAGGGCGCAGTGAGTTCTTTGCCATGTGGTGAGGGCTGTGTTTGGCGGCGGGATTCAAAGGTCGCATCGACGCCGAGCGCACGAATACCCGCGAGGAGCCCCTCGCTGATTTTGCGATAGGCTTCGTTGATATTGCCCCCCATGACGGGATTGTCGGCAGGGCAGATAACGCTGTAGGTCAGTTCGTTCCAGTGCAAGACAGCGCGACCACCGGTGGGACGGCGGACAATGTCGATGCCGCGCTCGCGTACTTTTTGGGCATCGACTTCGCGGCTGATGCGCTGTGCATACCCAAAGGAGACCGCGGGCGGTTGCCACCCGTAAACGCGAAATGCAGGCTGAGCACCTGTTGCTATTGAGCGCACGAGGGCTTCATCTACTGCCATATTAAAAAAGGCGTTTCCATGTTGGGTATTCAGGAAACGCCATGTGGGGGGATTATATTGTGTCACGGTTAGTGCAGGCCCAGATGTCTGAGCGCGTCTTTTGCGGCCATCTGTTGGGCTTCTTTTTTACTGCGCCCCTGTCCTTCGCCCAATCGATCGCCCTGGAGGGTTACTTCAATAAAGAAAATTTTTCGGTGATCCGGGCCTTCTTCGGATATGGGCTGATATCGCGGATGGCCCTGTCCCGTACTTTGCGTGTGTTCGAGAAGCAGGCTTTTGAAGTTGAGGTAGTTGCCGTCGGCGAGGATTTCTTCAACATTGGTTAGAATTGTGCGTACGACAAATGAGCGAGCAGCTTCAAGCCCACCATCGAGATAAATCGCACCTAAGAGTGCTTCAAAAGCATCGCCGATAATTGAGGTGCGTTGGCGCCCCCCAGATGAGATTTCTTCTTTGCTTAAATAGAGATATTCTCCGAGTTGGATTTTGCGGCCTTTTTCGGCCAGAACTACCTTGCTAACGAGCAGAGACTTGATCTGTGTGAGTTCGCCTTCTCTTTTATTTTTAAACTGATTGTAGAGATGTTCTGTCACAATGAGATCGAGCACTGCGTCGCCCAAAAATTCCAGGCGTTCGTTGGAAGCAATGCTGCCTTCTTGAGTGACGTAAACATGGGACCGGTGTTTAAGGGCTTGTTCGAGCAAAGCGGTGTTGGAAAAGGTGTAACCGAGTTTGCGTTGGAGTTCTTCCTGGGAACGCACTCTGCCGCTTGCGGACCAGCGTCTGATTGTTTGCAAGACGGTTTCGAGTCGGATAAAACCGCCCCCTTTCAATTCTCGGAGCATGTATGGTCCCGTTAGTTGCGAAACTTACGCAGGATGAGTACTGCGTTGTGACCACCAAAGCCAAAGGAGTTACTGATGGCGATTTCAACGGGTATTTCTCGCGCTTCATTGGGCACGTAATCGAGGTCGCATTCTGGATCGGGTGTCTCATAGTTGATCGTGGGCGGTACCACATTGTGGTGAACTGCCAGGGTTGCTGCGATGGTTTCTATCGCACCCGACGCCCCCAAAAGATGTCCGGTCATGGATTTTGTCGAACTGACAGCGAGTTTTTTGGCCCGGTCGCCAAATACGGATTTGATAGCGGCTGTTTCTGCCGGATCGCCCACAGGTGTTGATGTGCCGTGTGCGTTGATATAAGACACGTCTTCGGGGTTGATCTGCGCCTGTCGCATGGCGCGGCACAGGGCGCGGGCACCCCCTTCGCCGCCAGGTGCCATACCGGTAATGTGATAGGCATCGCCAGTATAGCCAGTCCCTACAACTTCGGCATAGATCGTGGCACCCCGTTGTGTTGCGCGTTCGAGTTCTTCCAGAACAAGCCCTCCAGCGCCTTCTCCAATTACAAATCCATCCCGGTCTGCGTCAAAGGGACGGCTGGCTTGCGTTGGGGCATCGTTGCGGGTTGAAAGGGTTCGCGCCGCGGCAAATCCACCGACTGACATTGGGGTAATGGCGGCTTCTGCCCCCCCCGTAATCATGACATCGGCTTCGTCGTCCCAAATTTCGCGGGCTGCGTTGCCAATGGCATGGGCTGCCGAGGCGCAAGCTGTGACGGTGGTATAATTGGGACCTTTGGCACCGAGGTAAATGGATACTTGACCTGCGGACATGTCGGGGATCATCATGGGCACAAAAAGTGGACTGATGCGTCTTGGGCCATCTTTGCGATAGGCTTCGTACTGGTCTTCAAAGGTTTGAATGCCGCCAATGCCCGAGCCGAATACAACCCCGATGCGTTCGGCCTGTTCATTACCGATATCGAGGCCTGCACTTTCCACGGCTTGGACAGATGATGCAATGGCGTATTGGGTAAAGAGATCCATGCGCCGCTGGCTTCGACGGTCAATGCCAAAGTGCGCTGGGTCAAAGTTTTTGACTTCGGCGGCAAATTGCACCCGGAAATCGGTAGTGTCAAATTTTGTTATGGGACCAACACCTGTTTGGCCGTTGCACAATGCTTCCCAATAGCTTTCTGTGGTATTGCCGTTGGGGGCAAGTGTGCCCATGCCGGTGATGACCACTCTGCGCTGTCTGTTCACTAAATGACCTCCTGGAGGCTGGAGATCGATTCCAGCCTCCAGTTTCCGAGTTAATCCAGATGCTCGTCTAAGTATGCGATGGCGTCGCCAACTGTTTCGAGCTTCTCGGCGTCTTCATCGGAAATTTCCATGTCAAATTCTTCTTCGAAAGCCATGACCAGTTCGACTGTATCGAGCGAGTCCGCACCCAGATCGTCAATAAAATGGGCGTCGGCATTGACGCTATCGGCATCGACGCCGAGTTGGTCAACGATCAGGTCGGTAACTTTTTGTTGAATATCATCGGTCATGTGAAGCCCTCCGTGATTAGTGTGTAGTAATTATTTACATCACCATTCCGCCATCGACAACGAGAACCTGTCCGGTAATATAGGATGCGTCGTCAGAGGCGAGAAAGGCCGCGGCAGCAGCGACATCTTCGGGGCTGCCGAGTTTGCCCATCGGAATCTGTGCGATCAACTGTTCTTGTATTTTGGCGTTGAGTTTTGCGGTCATGTCCGTTGGAATAAAACCAGGCGCAATGGCATTGGCCGTAATATTGCGGCTGGCCAATTCCCTGGCTACGGATTTGGTCAGGCCAATAAGACCCGATTTGGATGCGGCGTAATTGATCTGCCCTGCATTGCCCGTGAGACCCACGACCGATGAGACATTGATGATGCGACCGGCTCGCGCTCTCATCATGGGACGGGTGACGGCTTTGATACAATGGTACGCACCTTTGAGGTTGACGTCAAGAACTGCATCCCACTCGTCTTCTTTCATACGCATCAACAAATTGTCGCGGGCGATACCCGCATTGTTGACGAGCACATCGATTTTGCCCCAGGTATCGAGGACGGTTTCGACAAGGGATTCAACAGATTCGGCATTGGAGACATCGGTCTGTTGTACAAGGGCTTCACGGCCTTGTGCGCGAATTTTTTCGGCCACTGCTTCTGCAGCTTCTGTGCTTTGGCTGGCACATACGGCGATGTTGGCCCCTTCGCGCGCAAGGCGCAGGGCAATGGCCTCGCCAATGCCGCGGGATCCGCCCGTTACAAGGGCTATTTTACCTGTGAGTCGGTTCATGGGGTAGTTACCAGTTGTTCAATAGCTTCTAATGTGCCGGCCTGGTGGACTGGAATATTTCGGTTAATTCGGCGCAGGAGACCTTTGAGCACATTGCCTGGCCCCACTTCGAGGGCCTCGGTCATGCCTTCTGCGATGAGCCGTTGCATGGCTTCGGTCCAGCGAACCGGCGAAATAACTTGCTCAATCAAAAGATCTTTGAGCAGAGCCGGATCGCGTGTGGGTTCAGCCGTGACATTGGGAATCACGGGAATTTGTGCCTGAGCAAATGGCACATCGTCGAGTATATCGGTCAGTGCTGTTACGGCTGGCTGCATCAGGGCTGAGTGAAATGCGCCGCCTACGGGCAAGAGCACGGCGCGTCTGGCTCCCAATGCTTTGGCTTTTTCGAGTGCTTTGCCAACGGTGTTTTCCTCGCCAGATAGGACTACTTGTCCCGGGCAATTGAAATTGGCTGTTGTAACATGGCCCGAAGAACTGAGATCATCGCAAAGCCGAATCATTACATCGTCGTCGAGACCGAGTACTGCAGCCATGGTGCCTGGCCGAATTTTTCCGGCGACTTGCATGGCATGTCCGCGAACACTGACGACCCGAAAGCCGTCTTCGACGCGCATGACACCTGCCGCCACGAGAGCGGCGAGTTCCCCAACACTGTGTCCAGCCACGAGGTCGGGGTGCAATCCCCGGCTTTTAAGTACTTCAAGAGCGGCAATGCTATGGGCAAAAATTGCCGGTTGTGTGACTGCGGTTTGTTTGAGTGACTCGGCAGGACCGTTGAAGCAGAATGATTTGATGTCTATGTCGAGCACGTCGTCGGCAAGATCAAAAATTTTGTGTGCTTCTGGTGCGGTCCTGTACAGGTCGTGTCCCATGCCGACAAATTGGGAGCCTTGCCCTGGAAATAGGAAAGCTTTTTTTTTCATTTAATAAGCCCAGGTTAGCAGGGTGCTGCCCCAGGTATATCCCGCACCGGCACTGGCGAGCAGCACATTGTCACCGCGATTGAGACGGCCCTGTTCGACTGCTTCAGATAGGCCAATGGGAATGGTGGCAGCCGAGGTGTTGGCATAGCGGTCGATATTGACTATAACGCGATCTTGGGGTATATCTGTGCGTTTGACGCATGCGTCGATAATGCGCTTGTTGGCCTGATGTGGCACAAAAAGCGCGATGTCTTTGCCAACAAGGCCGTTGCGTTCGAGAATTTGAGCGGAAACTTCGGCCATTTTGGGAACTGCAAATTTGAAAACTTCGCGACCGTCTTGATAAATATAGTGCATTTTCTTTTTCACGGTTTCACGAGAGGCCGGAAGCAGGCTACCGCCAGCGGGTTGTCGCAGATATTTTACGCCGCTGCCATCAGAATAGAGGATAAAGTCTTTAAGCCCCAAATCTGGTTCGCCGGGTTCGAGCAAAACCGCGCCTGCGCCATCGCCAAAGAGCACACAGGTTTCGCGATCGGCATAGTCTGTGATGCTGCTCATTTTGTCGGCTCCAATGACGACCACGCGTTTGTGTGCACCCGTTTCAATAAATTGCCCTCCCACCATTAGTGCATATAGAAAACCGCTACAGGCTGCCGATAGATCGAAAGCCCAGGCATTTGTGGCACCAATTTGGTCCTGTACCAGACAGGCTGCTGACGGAAATACCATGTCGGGGGTGATGGTCGCGACGATGATCAGGTCGATATCTCTGGCATCGAGTCCTTTGTTGTGCAGAATGGATTCCAGAGATTTTAGAGCCATAAAGGATGTGCCCAACCCCTCGTCGAGGATGCGGCGTTCTCTGATGCCTGTGCGGGAAGTGATCCACTCGTCGGATGTATCGACCATTTTTTCGAGATCGGCATTGGTCAGCTTTTGTTCCGGTACGTAGTGCCCCACCCCGCTAATGGTGGCTGTAAATGGTTTTTTCATAAAGGTGTTTGAGATCTGAAGGGTCTAATGACTTGCTATTGTTTGCGCGATGTTAGACCAGACTAAAAGCCGTCGGTTTCAATTACTTCGCGCCCATTGTAATAACCGCAATTTCCACAGACCCGATGGGGTATTTTTTGTTGCCCGCAGTTGGGGCACTCGTTAAAGGTGGGTTGACGCAGCTTCCAATTGGCACGGCGTTTGCCTGTGCGAGAATTTGAACTTCGTCGTTTGGGGTTGGCCATGGGATATTCCTTTTTGATGAATGCTTCGTTTACTGTTCGCTCTCTTTGAGTGCGCGGAGAGCATCCCAACGCGGGTCAGGGCTCTTTTCACGCTCGTATTCCAGCAATTCGTGCGGGTCTTGCGCATAGCGTTCACAAGGGCCAGAAAGCGATGCCGCGCAGGTTGGTATCATGGGTAGTTCGAGCAAGATGTAATCTTTTACGTCATTGCCAAGGTCTATTTCGCCGGGTTCTTCATTGAGCCAGATGAGCGTTTCGTCATCGTCATCGTCCATCTGGTCGGGACGACCTTTTTGAAAGACGAATGTGTATGAGATGTCGATGGGAAATTCGATGGGTTCTAGGCACCGCGCGCATTCGGGGCGCACCAGACAGGTGGTTTGCCCTTTTGCCGAGAGCGAGTCGCCGTATTTGTACACGATGAGACGGGTGATTATGGCACCTGCAAATTGGGTGTCTTCTTCTGTAATGTGCAGGTCGGCTGGCGTTTCTTCAAACACAAATTCGGTCTCGCCTTCCCGTATATCTCTCAGGTCAATTTTCATAAGGTAGTTGACTGCTCTTAGCCAAAAAAGAAAGCCACTTCTTTAGCCGCGTTTTCCAGTGAGTCTGAGGCGTGTACGGCATTGTTTTGAATATCGGTTGCAAAGTCTTTGCGAATGGTGCCTTCTGCGGCTTCTTCGGGATTGGTACTGCCAATGGCTTCGCGCAAAAATGCAACGGCGTTGTCTCGCTCGAGTGCCATGGGCACACAGGGGCCAGAGGTCATAAAATCGAGCAGGTCGTTGTAAAAAGGCCGCTGGCTATGTACTGCATAAAACTCGGCGGCCTGTTGGCGCGTGAGGCGAACCATTTCCAGATTTACAATGCTAAATTTTTTTTCTTCGAGACGGCGAATGATTTCACCGATTACATTTTGTGCAACAGCATCGGGTTTGACGATGAGCAGGGTGCGTTCCATGCATAAAATTCCGTATAAAAAAAATAGGCTTATATCGGCTTGAAGATGGACAAGATAGGAGTTGATCATTTTTTTGTCAACCCCATTTTTGATAAGGATTTGCGCTTGTGAACTGCGCGAGAAAGAGGTTGACACAAGTCCAATGGACGCCTTTAATTGGGAAGGTGGTTTTTAGTGCTGTTGCATTTTAATTTTTTAGAATGCCGGGGTCTTTGTTATGAGTGTCGTTATTCCGTTTTTGAACCACAAGGTTCTTTTTGTTACGGGTGCAACGGGTTTTTTAGCCAAGGGATTGGTGGGAAAAATTCTTTGCCAGGCGCCAGATGTTGGGCGCATTTATCTCATGGTGCGCCCCCAAAGGCGGGGAGGGGGCAAGCCCATTAGTGCCGAAGACAGGCTGCAAAGGGAGATTTTGCGATCCAGTGCCTTTACGCGATTGCGCGCAGAACTCGGAGATCGTTTTGATGCTGTGATGCGCGAAAAAGTCATTGCCGTACCGAGCGATTTGACACAAGACCACCTCGGCATGGACGCCGAGACATATACGCGGTTGACCCGTGAAGTCGATATTGTGATAAATAGCGCAGCCAATGTGGTTTTTGATGCGCCTCTGGATCTGGCTCTGGCGCAAAATACGCTTGGGGCCAGGCGCGTGGTCGAATTTGCCAGGGCGTGTCGCGATGCTGTGCTCGTGCACGTTTCGACGGCTTATGTCAATGGACGGCAAAAGAGAATCATTTCTGAAGACGCGCCCGTGCCGGATCAAACTGTGGCACAACAGATGGGAAATGGTCGCGTGCCCGATTATAGTCTGGATTCAGAAATTGAAGATATTCTGGCGTATAGTCGCGAAGTAGAGGCGTCGTCGCGGAGTCCCGAACGATTTGCGGAATTTACGCGGCTGCTGGACCGGCAGGACCGGGGCAAACGCGTTACAGCGCATCGGCGAGAACACCAGTTGGAGGCTTTGCGTCAGCGCTGGGTGCAGGAACGGATGGTGGCACGCGGCATAAAGCGCGGGCGAGAGTTGGGCTGGCACGACAGTTATTCTTTTACCAAAGCCATGGGCGAGCAGATGATTGCCAGGACCCGGGGCGATTTGCCAACCGTGATCGTGCGTCCTTCTATTATTGAGAGCAGTCTGTCCGATCCAGAGCCGGGATGGCTGGAGGGGCTAAAAGTGGCCGACCCCCTTATTGTACACTACGGCAAGGGGCGTTTAACGGATTTCCCCGCACGCCCTGAAGCAATTTTAGACGTTATTCCCGTGGATATTATTATCAATGTGATTATCGGTGTTTTGCCTTCTGTGCGTGCAAATACCGATTTGAAGGTTTATCATGTGACGACAAGTGCAAAGAATCCGGTCACGGTAGGTGAGGTCGTCCAGTATGTGTACGAGTATTTTGTGAACAACCCAATGCACGACCGCAATGGCAAGCCCATTGCGGTGACGCAGTGGACCTATCCGACGCTATCACAATTTCGTCGAAAGTTGCGCTATAAGTATTTATTGCCACTCAAAATTTTGCAATGGGCACTAAACAGGGTGCCTTTGGTCGATGTTTCAAAGCAGAAACGCCAATTGTCGATTTTAAATGCTACTTTGGAAAATACACTGTCGCTTACCGATATTTACGGCTCTTATATTTCTCTGAATTGCGTATTTCAAAACGACAATATGAATCAGTTGTTTGACAGTCTGGATGCAGAAGATAAAGAGATTTTTAATTGTGATGTTTCGCGCATAGATTGGCCCTCTTATGTAAAAGAGGTTCACATTCCCGGCTTGCAACGCCATGTACTCAAGACCGGTGTTTAGGATCTCTCATGACCTCACGCGATAGATCGGATACTCGTCCATTGCACGAAACACTGCTCGACGATCTGGATCAGATGTTGGCTATTTATGACCAATCGGTTCAGCTTATGCTGGAAGCCGTGCGTCACGATGGCTATTTTGACGACCTCGATTCAACTGCGCTTGTCTGGCCCAAAAGTCAGAGCGGAGCGATGGATATGGAGGCACTGCAATTTCGCGCTCAGCTTGTGGATGCGATTTTTCAAGGTCTGCCCCAGGTTCGCGATGAGCGTTTGGACGAGGCGTATCGTCCTTTTGCGGAGTTGCTTCCGCAATATCACACGGGCAGTCGAATTTATTTGCAACTCAGGCGACAATTTGTCGAGCGCGGACGCGGAGATGCAAAAGATTTTTTGAAGTTGTATCAATCTCTGTATTTGAAGGCTCTGGCACGGGCGGAGTTGCACGCGCCCGAAGCGGTGGAAGAGGCGTTGGCTCAGGTGCATATTACACAGGTGCCGATGTCGCACGCCCGC
The DNA here is from genome assembly GCA_026705765.1 of Gemmatimonadota bacterium. Lineage (NCBI taxonomy): Bacteria > Pseudomonadati > Gemmatimonadota > Gemmatimonadota bacterium. Next base: position 34,090 of record JAPPAB010000079.1, on the reverse strand, counting down.
GCCGTCGCAGAGGCGCTTGACACTGTGGAGGCGGATGAAGATGCACACTGGGCCGAGGAGTATCGTTGTGAACGAGATGGCGAGCGGATTGAGGGCACTTTGCGCGATTTGTTGCAAAATGTGGCACAGCGCACGCTCAGTTTGATCGCCGCGGGGGGGTTGCTGTCAACGCGGTATAATTATTTGACGAATTTTGGTTGGTTTGGCGTGTCGGTTTGGAAGGTTATTGTGGATTCGGAGGTGGCGTTGGCGCAGTTGCGCGACGATGTGGATCTGGATGGGATAGATGAGGATGTGTTGCACATCAAGGCGCTGTTGATTGAATTTTTGCACGCGCATCAAGAAGATCCCACCAGGTTGCGTCCCCGGCTGTATTGGTATGGACAGGAATATAGTTATTTGACGCGGGATATGATTGATTTGTCGGTTAAGCTGATACGCGATGTGAATGCGCAAATCGATCGCGTTGGACAAAGTGTTTCGCGTGTAGAAATTCCCGCTTTGCTCGCAGATGCAGCGCAAGGGCGATTTTTGGAATATTCCAATGTTGGGCGTCGGGGGCAATTTTCAAAATTGCAGAGAGGGATGCGTTTTGTGAGGTGGATGGGGACTTCGCTCAAGGTGGGGCGAAAAAAAAAGAAATTGTTGGAAAGAGAAGCCGATCCCATTCGTCGCCGCGAAGCTGGATGGCGCACCTGGCTCGATTGGGGACGGCGTACGCTGGATATTTTTGATATTCGCGTTGATATTTATATCGATCCCCATTTTGAAGCCATTGTACGAGATTTGGGAGCCGATACAGAAGACCGACGTCTTATTTTTTTGCCAACACATCAGAGTTTGTTTGATCATCCCGTTTTGTACAGGGTTTTGCAGTCTCGAGAATTTTTGGATGCGATGGGATGGGAAAGACCCGAACCTTGTGTAATTTTGGCGCGCACGGGGCTGGCGCGTTCGGGTATCAAAATTGGGTCGAAACAGATCACGCAGTTTGGGATGACGTCTGAGGTCTTTGATCAGATTCTGGAAAATGTCGATGGCTATGTGATGCTCGAGCGGTCCCATGCGGCAGGCCACACGACACAGCGCGTGGCACAGGCATTGACAGAGCGACCGGGCGTTATTTATCCCATGGCGACGACCGCGGCTTTTGCGATTCAGCAATTTCCGCTTCAACACGGAGTGTTTGCACAATTGCCTCAGGATGTGGTGATTGTGCCGATTGCTTACCGGGGGCTTCACGCGCTGTGGCCCAAGTGTCCAAAGGGCAATATCAATATTAATCCGGGGCAGGTCGATGTGTGGGTTTCGCCGCCTATGCTGGGAGAGACGACCCTGTTGCCCAAAAGACGGTCGCTGCGGATTCAGTCCGAGGCTGCCGCGCTGTTTCAAGCGGTGCATATTGCGACGTTGTTGAATCCGGAAGAGTCGTGAATCAGCGAATCAACGAATCAACGAATCAGCGAATCAACGAATCAACGAATCAACGAAGGAGTTAGTAGTGATTTTGGGTGGTGGGGCGGGATTCGTCTATTCGTCTATTCGTCTATTCGTCTATTCGCACTTTGTGAGGTGTGAAATGAATGAACTGATGGTTGTCGCTTTTTTACTGGCGCTGGTATTTTTGTTCATTAGAGGGCGTCGCGCTTTTGCCAGTAAAGACCGTTTTTATGAGGGGGCAGAAGGCGAGCGGTTTGCTCACAAGTGGGGGTATAAGGATACGCGGTTTGAGTTTGACGATGATAGGACCGTGCGAGTGACGGGAACGCGGTATCCGTTGTGTGGCTATCGGATGCCGTATTTTTTGTCTTTTGTCGAAGAGGTGCTCGATGTGCCGGTCCGTCCCGAAGATATGGGGCAAGAGGTCGAGCACCGCGATTTGCCTGCACCCGTGGCAAATGATGAATTTTTAAGGGGGGTGCGCGAGGCGCTCAGTGAAGATGGGGTTTCTCAAGAGGATATAGAGCGTCTGGTGCATAGTCATGGGCAGTTGAGTGTGGATGAGGTGTATCAAATTTTGTACCATCGGCCGCCCGAACGCCTGGTGGATGTGGTGTTGTTTCCAGAGGAAGACGCGGATATTCAGGCTGTTATTCAGCTTGCAAATGACCACAATGTGGTGCTGGTGCCTTATGGCGGCGGGACGAATGTGAGCGGTGCGCTCGCTATTCCGACTTCAGAGACGCGGATGGTCGCGTCGGTGGATATGCGTCGAATGAATCGCATTGTGCAGGTGGATGAAGAGAATTTTCAGGCGTGTGTGCAAGCGGGTATTTCGGGTAAGCAATTGGAGATTGCGCTAAATGAATTGGGATACACGTCGGGACACGATCCCGATAGTCTGGAGTTTTCAACCCTGGGGGGATGGATTGCGACCAATGCCAGTGGTATGAAAAAGAACCGGTATGGCAATATTGAGGATATTGTGATAGAGGCCACGCTGGTGACGCCGACGGGGGAGGTGAAGACACACCATGCGACACCGCGCAATTCGACAGGTGTGCAGCCCAGGTCGTTTTTGTTTGGTAGCGAGGGCAATTTGGGGATTATTACCCGGGCGACGATAAAGATTCACAAACAGCCCGAAGCACAGGCGTTCGGTTCGCTGGTATTTCCGTCATTTGAACGGGGTGTGGCTTACCTGAAGGCTCTTCGGCAAACGGGGCAAATTCCGGCGAGCATTCGGCTGGTGAACAATACGGAATTACAGCTTGGGCAGGCGCTGAAGCCCGAGGTAAAAGGGTTCAAGAAGCTCCAACAGGATATTCAGCAATTTTTTTTGGTTAAGGTCAAGGGATTTGACCCAGAGCGGTTGGTGGCGTGTACGATTGTGATGGAGGGCACAAAAGACGAGGTTCGGCAGCAGGCAAAGACGATTTTTCGTTTGGCGAAGAAATACGGTGGTATTTCGGGCGGAGCGCACAGGGGGGAGCGGGGGTATATGTTGACGTTTGGCATTGCGTATATTCGCGATTTTTTTACTCAGTTTCACATTTTGGGCGAGACATTTGAGACTTCTGTGCCGTGGACTAATATTCACGACGTTATAGGTGCGGTGGAAAAGAAGCTATTTGTTTTGTGTGAAGAATACAGTGTGCCGGGCAAGCCCTTTCTGGCTTATCGCGTGACGCAGACCTATCACACGGGCGTGTGCATTTATTTTACAATGGGTTTTTGCGCGCAGGGACTTGAAGATTCGGTTGGCGTTTATCACGCGATTGAACGCCGGCTGCGGCAGGAGATTTTAGACCACGGGGGGTCTTTGTCGCACCATCACGGCGTGGGCAAGCTCCGCAGTGGCTTTTTGCCGCAGATTCAAAGCGAAAATAGCATTGCAGTGTTGCGGCAGATGAAAAAGGCGATGGATCCGAATAATATCTTTGCCATTGGCAATGGGGCGTTTGCGGATTGAAATTGGAAAGGACCTGTTGATTTTGAGTGGCGCAATGTTTTGCGATAAGGTAGCGATTATTACAGGCGCGTCTTCGGGGCTTGGGGCTGCGTTGGCTCTGGAACTGGCGAAGCAGGGCGCGCATCTGGCGTTGTTTGCTCGGCGAGAGGACAAGCTGGGCGAGATGGCTGAGCAGTGTCGGCGGTTGGGCGCAGAGGTGGTGACAGTGGTGGGGGATGTGACACAGGCCGAAGATTGTGAGCAGTTGGTTGAGGCGACGATTGCAGAATTTGGTCGCATAGATTATTTGATTGCCAATGCCGGGATCAGTATGTGGGCGCGGTTTGACGAGGTGGAAGATTTGGGGGTGTTTCGCAAGCTGATGGAGACCAATTATCTCGGTCTGGTTTATTGCGTGCATGCGGCATTGCCACATTTGAAAATTTCAAAGGGTATGATCGTGGCCATTGCTTCTTTGCAGGGCAAATTTGGCGTGCCTTTGCACACGGGATATGGGGCGTCAAAGCACGCGGTGCTGGGTTTTTTAAACGCCCTGCGTCTGGAAGTTGAAGATGTGCATGTGTTGGCGGTTTTGCCGCATTGGCTTCAGGGAACGAATTTGAGACGGCACGCTTTTGGGAAGGATGGTGAAGCACTGGGCGATTCCTCACAGCGGCACAATAAAGAGGCACTTTCTCTTGTATATTGTTGCGCGGCAATTTTGAAAGCGATGCGAAAACAGAGGCGCGAATTGGTGCTTCCCTGGCATCACCGCGCATTGCCCTATCTCCAATTGATTCATCCCAAAATTGTCGAGTGGCTGGTGAGGAGGAAGATGAGAGATCAGGGTTTGGGAGATATGGCGTGACGCTTGGTGATCCTGGAACTTCCATAGAAGAAGCCGTGGGGCAGATGCTGATGATCGGTTTTCGCGGTGATGTTCTATATGGGGATATTGTTGCGCTATTGCGGGATATTCAACCCGGTGGGGTGGTGCTTTTTGATTATGATCTGTCGAGTAAAGGTGAGGTGGTGCGGAATATTACGTCACCGCGGCAACTTCGCGCTTTGACCTCAGCGCTCCGGGATATAGCGCCTTATTTTATTGCGGTTGACGTAGAGGGTGGGTATGTCAATCGGCTGAAAAAGAAGTATGGTTTTACCGTTTCTGTGCCCTCTGCCCAAAAACTCGGCAGGCAGTCTCCGGGTAAGACGAAAAAGGTGGCAGAAGCACTTGCGCGCGAATTGAAAGAGATGGGGATTAACTGGAATTTTGCTCCTGTTGTCGATGTGAATATAGATCCGCAAAGCCCGGCTGTTGGTGCGATAGAACGGTCGTTTAGCGATGTCCCGAGGACTGTGTTGGCACATGCCAATGCGTTTATTAAGGCGCATCGAGAACAGCGGGTGATATCGACGCTGAAACACTTTCCCGGGCATGGAAGTGCGGCGGGTGATACGCATCTGGGTGTTGCTGATGTTACGGAGACATACCGACGTGTAAAAGAGCTTTTGCCGTATCAAAGGTTCATCCAGAGAGGCTATGGAGATCCGATTCTTACCGCGCATATTGTTAATCGGAAGCTCGATAAGAGCGGAAGACCGGCAACTTTGTCGCATGATATTATGACGAGGCTTCTCAGATATGAGATGGGTTTTGATGGGGTCGTTATTTCCGATGATATGCAAATGGGAGCGATTATCGAGGCGTATGGGTTGACGGAAGCGGTTGTTGAGGCTGTAAAAGCGGGTGTCGATATGATTTTGCTCGGCAACCAGATTGGGGAGTACAATATTGAGCAGGTGTACGAGGTAAAAGATGCTATTGTACAGGCGGTAGCAGATGGCGTTGTTGGAGAAGATCGCATTTGCGAATCTTTTAATCGGATTCAAAGATTGAAACAGAGGTTCGGGATTTAACGGAGGGAGCGTGACACCTTCTGACCTGCATCCAAACCCAGAAGTGCGATCTGAGGCGGATGCCTGGTTGGCAATTACCATCCAAGTTACCATCTAAGTTACCCCTTAAGTTACCCCCTAAGCTCGATAGCATCGTTCCCGCCTGCATCGGGTTAGATTCTACTCATCTCACTGCGAGATGAGTTTTCTTTTTATTTTTATGTCAGATCACTGGACAATTATTGCAAATCCCGTTTCGGGACGTGGCCGTGCAAGGCGCACAGGTGAGCGGGTTGCGGATTTGTTGCACGAGCGCGGTGTATATGTCGATTTGATGATGTCGGGGGCACCGGGCGATTGCGAGCGGTTAGCGCGGGAAGCATTGGCGCGTGGGGTGCGACAGGTTGCTGCGTGTGGGGGGGATGGGACAGTGCATGAGGTGGTCAATGGTCTCGCAAATTCAGATGCGGTTTTGGGGGTTGTGCCCTGTGGCCGGGGGAATGATTTGGCGCGGGCATTGGGGTTGTCCAGTGATGTGGAGGATGTGGTCAATGCGCTGGTGCATGGGATGGATCGCGCGATTGATCTGGGGAAAGTGGGTGACCGATTTTTTGCGACTGTTGCGAGTTTGGGGTTCGATACGGCGGTGGCGCAAAGGATGCGGAATCAGGGGCTTGGTTTTCTCACACGGGCTTTGAAGGTAGGGGGAACGGTGTCTTATGGGCTGACAGTTTTGCGAACACTGGTCGGATATCAATCTCCTTTTGTGCGTTTACGGGGAGATTTTGGTGTTTTTGATGGGCGTATTTTGCTGGCGGCAACGGCGAACGCGCCTTTTTATGGGAGCGGGATCAAAATTGTACCTGATGCCGTGGTTGACGATGGGGTGCTGGATGTGTGCATTGTGGCAGATGTTTCGCGTTGGACGGTTTTGCGGATGTTTTTGCGCGCGTATTCCGGCGCTCATGTTGGTCATTCTGCTGTACGCGTTGTGCAGACGAGAACTTTGCAGATTGAGTCCGATGATCCCTTGTGGATTTTTGCCGATGGCGAACCGATGTGTGAGGTGCCCGCAAAGATTGAGGTTGTTCCGGGTGCGTTGAAGGTGAAGGTATAGTTGGTTTTAAGTGTTCATTTTCGGACACCAGTGTATCATTTCCGGACACTTGCGGTGTTGTACAATTTAGCCATTTTTTTTAAAATGTTGATAAATAATGAGATAAATATTTTGGCACGGATATTGCAGTAGATGGGGTTAAAATTTGATCCGTCGTTCAGTATTATAGAGGAGGTGCGAGATGATTAAGATGTCGGGTATTCAAAAGTGGTATTCGTCGCGTTTTATTCGGACGGTTGTGTTGCAGGGGATTGATCTGGAGGTCGCGTCCGGGGAGTTTGTGTCCATTATGGGTCCTTCTGGTTCGGGCAAATCCACGTTGTTGCATATTATGGGTATGCTGGATTCGTCGAATAGAGGGGAATATTTGTTTGACGGCGAAGCCGTGCATAAGATGCGCGAGCGCGAGCGGTCAGATTGTCATAAGAACAATATCGGCTTTGTGTTTCAGAGCTATCATTTGATTGATGAGTTGACTGTGTACGGCAATATTGAGACGCCTTTGTTGTACAAGAAGGTGAAGGGCGATGAACGCGAGGAGATGGTGAATGCGATGCTGGATGAGTTTGATCTGGTGGAGAAGAAGGATTTGTTTCCCCACCAGTTGTCTGGCGGCGAACAACAGCGCGTGGGGGTCGCGCGCGCCGTGGTGATTAAACCGCGCGTGATTCTGGCCGATGAACCCACGGGAAACTTAAATTCGACACAGGGCGAGCATGTGATGAATTTGTTTACCAAATTGCACGGGGAGGGGACAACCATTGTGCAGGTGACGCATTCGGAAAAGTGGGCGGGCTATAGCAAGCGTATTGTGCATCTGCTCGATGGGGAAGTGGTGAAGGATGAGGGGGTGTGAAATATGACTGAGGAATTTGAGAAAGCAGTTGATGCCGTGATTTCCGGTGATATTGGGACGCTCAAATCGCTGCTCGAGAGAGAGCCTGATCTGATTCGCATGCGGTCCTCCAGAGCACATAGGGCGATGTTGATCCACTATGTGGCGGCAAATGGCGTGGAAGATGAACGGCAGAGGACACCGGTCAACGCGGTTGATGTCGCAAATGTACTCATTGATGCTGGTGCCGAAATAGATGCCACGTTTCTGGATGGAGGATCGGGGACCACGCCTCTTGTTTCACTGGTGACCAGTTTTCATCCACATAAAGCGGGTGTCGCCGCTGAGCTTGTGAGCGTATTCGTCAATGCGAGTGCCAGGGTAGATGGGTTAAAGGGAGATGGTGAACCACTAAGGCTCGCGCTTAGTTCTGAGTATCCCGAGTCGGTTCAGGCTCTTCTCAAATGCGGTGCAAAAATTATGAATGTCGAAGTCGCCGCTGGTTTGGGAGAGTTTGAATTGGTTGAAAAATTCGTTGATGAGGGGGGGGTAGTCCGCAGGGAATTGGAAGAGGCATTCTGGTCTGCTTGCAAGTATGGACACACTGAGGTGGTGGAATGTCTTCTCAAACGCGGCGTGGATATAGACGCAAAGGGTGGGGCAAATAATACGGGGTTGATGCTGGCATCACAACGCGGTCGAAGAGATACGGTCGAGATGCTTCTGGAGTGCGGAGCTTCTGTTGAGCTAAAGAATGACTATGGTGGTACAGCACTTGGTTCAACAATGTATTTTCTGGCAAATCATACCGTGCCAGATGCCGATTATGCGGGAGTGATCGAATTGCTGCTCAATGCGGGATCGGAGTTCAACTTCGCTGGTAAAACAACGGGCGATGATGGGGTGGACGATATGCTTCGCAGGCGCGGTGTGATCCTGCTTACGCTCCCGGACCCTTGACGAACATTCCAGGGGTTGCACCTGTGTGTTCGCTATTTTTGAGGACGCGGATGCCGTTGACGAAGACGTCGCGGATGCCGATAGAGAGTTGGTGAGAGTCGTCGAATGTCGAGCGGTCGGCGACGATGTCAGGGTCAAAGACGACGATGTCGGCCCAACAGTTGGGCTGGAGTCGCCCGCGGTCCCACAGTGAGAGGCGATTGGCGACTGAGGAGGTCATTTTGCGGATGGCTTCTTCGATTGGCATGAGTTTTTCGTCGCGGACATAGCGGCCCAGGACGCGGGGGTAGGTTCCGTACGACCGGGGGTGGAGCGGTCCTTCAGCAGCCGCCCATTCTGGATCGACGCCGCCCGCGTCGGTGGAGACTTTGATCCAGGGGAGCTGGAGTTGGAGACGGACGTTGTCTTCGGACATGGTGTGGTAGATGGTGAAGATGCGCTGGTTCTCCGATAGCAGGAGGTCGATGGTGGCTTCTATCCAGTCCTGGTCGCGCATCTCGGCTATTTCGGAAAGGCGTTTGCCGATGTACTGCTGGTTTTCGGGTTTTTTGAATGCGACCGGGGCGATCTGGTCGGGGCGACGGGGTATCTCGCCCTGGCGGTCTCTGACTTCGGAGACGATTTTTGCGCGGATGTCGGGGTCGCGCAGGTTGTCGAAGAATTTGCCGTCTGCGGCCACCCAGGTGGGCAGGACAGTGGATAGGCCGGTGCCGCTTGCGGGATAGGGATACATATCGGCGGTGATGTCGAGGTCCTCGGCGCGTACCTGGTTTATGCGCGCAATGACCTGGTGCATTTTAGGATAGTTGCGCTCGGCGACGGCTTTGAGGTGATAGATTTCGACCGGGATGTTGGCGCGCTGTCCGATTTCGATGGCTTCGTCCAGGGCTTCGAGAAGTTTGTCGGCTTCGGACCGGATGTGGGTGATGTAGATGCCGCCGAATTGCGCCGCTGTCTTGCAGATTTCGACGATTTCATCCGTGCTGGTATATGTGTCCGGTGGGTAGATGAGGGCATAGGAGGGACCGAAGGCGCCGTCTTCCATGGATTCGGACATGATGCGGTGCATGGTTTTCATTTCGTCGGGGGTTGGCTCGCTCATCCGCATGCCCATTGCCAGCGAGCGCAGGGTGCCCGCGCCCAGGAAGGAGCCGACGTTGGGTGAGACGCCAGCTTTGATCATGGCGTCGAGCCAGTTGCCGAAGCGGTGCCAGTTCCGCGCGCGTTCCCGCCAGTTTTTGGGTAGAGATCGCGAGAGGGTGTTGGAGCCGCCAACAGGTGCGGGGGTCCACGCTTCGCCCATGATTTCGGTGGTGATGCCCTGGGTGATTTTGGAGAGGCATCGCCCATCGCGCATGAGCGGGACGATGGAGTGGCTCTGGATGTCGATGAAGCCGGGGCAGATGATGTGACCGGATGCATCGACGATTTCGCCGATGCCATCGCGGGGGATGGTCCCCGGCGGTTCGATGGTGGATATTTTGCCGTTTTCAAGCGCTATGTCGCCGTAGAAATAGGGGTTGCCGGTGCCGTCGATAATTTTACCTGAGTGAATAAGAGTCGTGATTGGCATGGGCGTGCCTTTCGTTTTTTTATGTTAAAAGTCTGCGCCGAAATTCTGGACAAAGATGAGGAAGTCAGAGAAGGTGACGCGCAGGTCGCCGTCGAGGTCAAAGGTGGGGTCGAAGCCAATGTCGCCTGCGGTTTTGCCAAAGACAGAGGCAAAGGCGAGGAAGTCGGAGAAGCCGATTTCCCCGTCGCCGTCAAAGTCTGAGGTTGTGGGACCGGATGCGAGTTCAGATACGGATAGGGTGTAACCGATTGTTGTGCCAGATGTGGAGGTGATGGCGAGGGTTCTGGCAATATTGCCCGATGTGTGAATGCGTTTGTGCTGTGAGGCTGAAATGGGGATCGGTGCGGCAAAGGGTTGATCCCCTTCGGCGATGAGTGTGACGAGGAGATCGTTGTCACCTGTGGATTGAATGGTGAAGGCGAGGCCGGGTGTTTTGCCCAGATCGAGATAGTCTATGCCCCAGCGCGCGGCACGTCGCGTGAGATTATTGGTCGGGATGGTGAGGACTTCGCGCTTTGCGGGATGCAGATCAATGGCGCGATAGCCGAGGTCGCCCTCACCGTCGAGGTACATGGCAGCGGCCCATTGTCCAAAGAGGTGGTCAAATCGTTCGGGCGCGTCGAGCGATTGAAGGACATTGTCGATGCTCGCGATACTGCTGTCCGGGTCTGCGACGAGTTTGCGGAGTGCGCCCTCGCCATAGCGCTGTGCGAAGTACGTCATGTAGAGATATGCCTGGTCAAAATCAAAAAATTGATCTTCCCAATGGGTGAGGCCTGTGTTGGCCGCGAGCGAGAGAAAATTTTCGGTCGCGGCTGCTGTCGTGTCTTTGTATCCACAGGCGAGTTCGGCGTATTCCGAGCACCCTTCGTCGAGCCATTTGGCTTCGTCGTGATCGGCTTTCCAGTGGATCAGGTGCTGAAATTCGTGGGCGAGTGTGGCGCGTGCGAGGTTGCTGTCAATGTCGAGGGGGCGTGCGTCAATATAAATGATTTCGCGCGAGACGGGCGGGGCTTCGTTGTCGGTGTCGATATAACCGACAAATGTGATGCCCGTAATTGGACTGTCGAGCACATCGAGTACCAGGATGAGTATGCGGGGATCGGCATCGACATCCGGGGGATCGCCAAAGAGGTCGGTGACAGTCTCGTAAATGCCGCGGTTGGGATGGTGTGCGGTGGATTTATCAAATGCAAGGGCAAGGGATTCAATGCCCGTTTGTGTTACGCGTGGGGTGTTCCACATGTCATCTTCTACAAAAATGTAACAGTGGTCGCCCACATAGCGACAGGTTGTTGTGGTGTGGTATTTCCCGCCGCCAACCAGTTGAAAACTGTATGCCGGTAGCGTGAGCGTATCGCCAACGCGGAAAGGCGTGGAGAGGGATATTTTGGTTGCGGGGAGATAGGGTGTGGTTTGACGTGGAATCAGGTGGGTTCCGCTTTGAGGGATGGGGTGGGCGTGGGCTGTGATGCAAAAAAGCACAATGCAGCAGGGAAAAAAAATTAGGATATAACGCAAATCGCGTTTGAGGATTGTTGGCAGAGGCATTGTCAAAACCGGACTGAGAGACGTACCTGTAAGTCTCCAGAGGTGTTGGGGGAGACTGTTGCGATGGGGCGGGTTTTGGCGGCGATGCTGGCGGCGTTTAGCGCGCTGGCAAAGCGGTTGAAGATGAGTGCGCCCACAAAGAGAAAACTGCGCGTGCGCGCCCAGGTGGCTTTGCTTCGCAGTTCTCGAAAGTGTTCGCGGGAAGACGGTGTGTCCCACTCCCAAAAGTTTTCGGGTGTTTCTGGCAGTGGGGTGGCCGATGAGCCCTCGACGTATTGCAGCCGGGCATTGTAGTCGTAGATGCTGTTGTAACTGGACAGGCGGTCGTAATGGGAGTTGGGTTTTTTGACCGTGGTTGCGCCAGCGCGTGCCGCGGCATAAGCGCGGAAGGTGTTTTCTCGCGTGGTGTTGAGTTTTTTAAATGCAAATACGCCCGTCCAGAACATGCCTTCGGTGAAGAGAAAAAAATTGGCGGATTTTCGTCCGCCCGCATACCGCTCGCCCAGGCCGGGTAAAAGGACCGATAAAAAAGCGGCTTTTTTCGGTGATTTCGCTTCTTGTGCAAATGCGACAGATGGCGCGAGCAAACAGGCGATTGAGAATGCGATTAGAATTTGAGATGATGGTTTCACGGTGCTAAAATCTCGTTTTCAGTTCGACCATGGACCTTCCATAGCTATCGACAGGTGTGATGTCGATCCACAAGCTCGGTCCGGTCTGTTTTTGTAGCGTGCGCGTATAGGCCGAGGCGTGTATGGCACTGGCAATGTGGTTGAGCACGGCCAGGCCCGTGACAACAGACGCGCGCTTGAGGTATTTGTTGCTGTCGTTGCGACGGGTTTCATAGTCCAGCCTGCGTGACGATGGCACGTTTTTGTTATCGGTGGAAAAGTCAGCCGTCACATCGTCCCAGCCATAGACAAATTGGTGGTATTTGCCAATGAGTTCGTAATACTGTTGCGTGTCTTCGCTTTTGGAGGGTAGGGCGTGGGTTTCGTGATATGGATCGGGCTGAGTTTTGTTCCATTCCCGCCAGGCGCTGTACCGCGGTTCCCGCCAATGCCGATCGGCATACGCTCGAAATTCTTCCTTAATATCATTGCCCTTGCCCCGCCAGGAAATATAAGCGGTCCAGGTGAGGGCTTCGGCGCCCATAAACCCGACTGCGCGTATTTTGGCCCCGGCATATAATTCACCCAAACCCGGTACAAGTAGTGAGAGAAAGAAGGCCGTTTTTGGCGATTTTTCCGCGGTAGCCTGCCCGCACATGAGCGCGAAAACAAGCGTGCAGAGTGTGAATTTTCGCATGGGGAGTCCTTTGGCTAAAAGTTGCCTTTCCCAACATCTGTAACAAATCCAAATAACAATGTAAAGTAAATCTTCAAGCCGCTTCGTTCAAGTGGATCGCCAGCCCGTTGCAAAGGCACATGGTCGAAGCCGTAGGCTACGTCGATGCTGGCGCGTGTGGGAAAAAGATAAAACGAGGTGGCGTCGTAGCGCAATTGTGTGCCCAGTTCGCGTTTCCAGCCGCGTTTGAGTATCGCGTCCTCGGGTTTACCGTCCCAGGCGCGGGCGATTCCGGCAAAGAATGCGCCGTATAGCTGGTCGGAGTAGATCGGGCCGGTTTGTCGGTCGATGCGCGACCAGAGGGGAAAGCGATAAGCCGATCGCAACATCAGGGCACGGCGGCCTTCCAGGCTGTAAAACGTATATCCCTTCATGCCGGGCAAGCCGCCGAGGAAGAAGTCAAAGGTGTCGTCAACTTCGCTGTCGATCAGGCCGCCAAAAAAGCGGAAACTCAGCGCACTGCGTCCGGGGGCAGTCGGGATAAATTCATTCCAGTCGAGGGAGAGCTGGTTGTAGAAATAGCGATCGTAGGTTTCGATAATTAGCGAGGTATTTTCCTCAAAGCCGCTGATGAACCAGTTGAAATAGCGGTCGTAACGCAACGCGAGACGGCGTCCGGATCGGGGGTTGATTTCCGAGTCGCGTGAGCGGCCTATGGCATCGAGACGATAGGTGAGGGCGAGGTCAAATCCGTTGAGCGTAGTGGCGCCGACTATGTCGCGATTGAGGCCGTTGAACCGCGCTTGATCCAGAACGGCACCCGTGCGATGATACACGAGGCGGGCGTCGATCATACCGCCGCGTCTCATGGTGTATTTGCCGCCTATTTCAATGCCCGTCAGCGCGAAGGTGCGGTTGTAGATGCGGAAGTCTTCGTCGCGGCTGATTACATCTTCTTCAACGTGGCGCGATATGCGATAGGCTTCGAGAAAGAAAGTAGGCCGTTTTTTGCGGTATTCGTAAAGCGCGTATAAATCCATGTCCAGGTCGTGGGCAAGCAGGCCACTGATGAAAAAGGTTTGTTTTCGCAAGACGTCGTCAGATCCCGCTATGGCGCCGAGTTTGAGTTTGCCGCTGTCGATTGCCAGACGTGGAAGTATGGTGGTGGATGAAAACTCATTTTTGTATGGGCGACTCGTTATTGCGGGTTTAGGCTTTGCGGCCGCGAAGGGTTCGACCTGAAAGATGTTGCTCGCTACGGGTTCATTTAATGGCTGGGAAATAACGCGAATTTCGTAGGCGTTTTTGCCGTAGTGGGCATAGGCAATGCGGTCGCCATCTGGATGCACATGGGGTTGAAATGCACCGCCGTACACGCGGGTGAGGCGATCTATTGCGCCGCTGGATAGATTTGCGCGGTACAGGTTGAAGATGCCGTCGTGGTCAGAGGCAAATACGAGGGATGACCCATCGGGTGTCCAGCACGGGTCGCGGTCGGTTTCGCGGGAGGCAACGCGCACTGTGTAGTTTCCACCTGTTGCGGGAATGGTGGCAATGTCCCGCGAGGTACCACTTCGGTAGAGCGAGAATGCGATTTGCGATCCATCGGGCGACCAGCGCGGGGTGGCAACCTGTGAGCCGTCGTCGAAGGATGTGAGATAGCGAATGGTGTCTGCTGCAATGTCCAGGATGCAGAGATTGGTGTTGCCCCCGCCATTTTTGACAAATGCAATTTGCGTTCCGTCTGGCGAATAGGTCGGGTGAATGCCGCGCAAGCCTGTGCTGAGTCGCGTTTCGCCCGGGAAGGTGGCACGCGCGAGGCCAATGGCGGTTTTGACATTTTGAAATAGGCCCGATTTCGAGGCTTTGGGATCTATGGTATAGAAATCCCATTGCCGCCCGCCGTATTTGTTGGGCTGGCTGTGGCGCGCGTAGAGGAATTGTTCGCCATCGGTTGACCAGTCAAAGGCCGTGACGGCACTGGGAGCAGTGAGTTCCACGCTGCTGTCGGCGAGGGTATAGACCATCAAACTCGTGCGCCCGTAATCGCGCCCTTTATTGGAGAGATAGGCGATTTTTTTGCCGTCGGGCGACCAGCGGGGATGCAGGTTGAGGTAGCCGTCTTCGCGGATGAGGTCGCCCTGTTCGGGGTTGGTTTCGATCCGTGCGATTTGAGTCGCATAGCGTTTTTTGAGCGATGCGATCCAGCGCGTGTGCAATTCGCTTACAGAGATGCCCAGGGTCGCGCGGATTGCGCCGCCGAAATCCGTGCGCCACCAGACTTTCATTTGCCGATACAATTCGGGGAGTTTGTCGCGCCCAAAGGTATCGACAATAAAGAGGGTGAGCGAATAGCCGTGGTCATATACTTTTTCAAATCCGAGACCTGTTTTCGCGCCGAAGACGGACATTTCGTTGCGGGTGAGCAAGCTCCCATTGCGCGTGGCCTGGCGCAAGACCATATCGCGGTGCGAGTCCCAGCGGTCGTGTTGTGCGCCCGGTGCCATGTATTGCGCCGTGCCTTCGGCAAACCAGGGGGGGATGATGGTGGCGGGGATGGCATACGCGGCCAGGACATTGGGGTAGCCAGCCAGGATGTCGTCGCGTTTGCCCTCGCCCTGATATTGCAGGTAGTTGACAAAGATGGCCGGGATGCGCCGCGAGGATTTTCGGGCGATTTGAAGGGAGATGATGTGTGTCAATTCGTGCGTTATCACATTCGGGAGCCAATCTGTACTGCCGCGCAGTGCAAAGTCGAGGTTGGAAACCCAGATTTCGATGGTGTTGTGGTAATAATACGCCGCGCCATTGGCATAGTCTTCGGTGTCTTTGAGGATGATGCGGACTTTGCTGTCGGGATCAAAATTGTAAAAGGATGCGATTGGGCCGTACGCGTCTTCGGCGACCTGTGCAGCACGCGGAGCCAGTTTTTCCAGGCCCTGATGGTAATAGACTTTGAAGTGTTCGGTTTCTATGACGCGCCAGTCCAGTTCGGGATGATTGGCGTCAAATTGCGCGAGAGCCTGTGTGCTCAGGGTCAGGAGAATGAGAATTGTTTGTGTGAATTTGTAAGACATGTTTGATCCGCAGATGAACGCAGATGAACGCAGATGAAACGCGAATGAACGGAAGGGTTAAACCTGCACCTTCTTACTTTATTATTGCGGCTTTGATAAATCGCACCTCTGTGCGCGTGCTATTGCTGGCTTGCAAGCGACAGATATAGAGGCCGCTGGCGTAATCGGCTACATCCCACGCGATTTCGTTGTCGGTATTGGGCATGGGATTGTCGTGTGTGAGGTCGGCGATCTTTTCCCCGAGGGGATTGTAAATGGTCATAGTGATTTCGGCGGGTTGTGATAAAAAAAAGCGAATGCGCGCCCTGTCGCCATTGCGGACCGGGTTGGGGTAGAGGTATGCTCGCGTCGCGGGTAAAAGCGAGGTGTCTGTTGGGGTTGCGATTTCGACAGGCTGCTGGAGCAATTTGCCCGCGTTGCCCGGCCCGCCGCCGAGTTGTCCCCAGATAATTTTGTTGCCGGTATAAGATGGGTCAATTGTTTCCAGATGGAAGAGGTGCGCGCTGCTGTCGGCGGTATAGATAATGAGTTCCAGAGTGCCGTCGTTGTCAAGGTCATCGATAAGTGGCGATGAGAGAATGGGGCCGGGCACTAACAGGGGAAAGCCGGGCAGGGGATGTCCTTCGGCGGTCAGGCCGTAGAGGAGGCCACCGCGTGTACCCACAAAAATATCGGGGGATGCGTCGTTATTGATGTCGGCGAGAATGGGCGGTGCTTCAATGGGACCGGCGTCGTCTTTTATCGGAAAGGCGAGTGCGCCTTCAGTTTGCAAGATGGCGTTGAAGCGATAAATATAGAGTTTGCCGTTGCCGCCAAAGAGGACTTCGATAAATCCGTCCTGGTCGAGGTCGGCGACAACAGGGGGTGAATGCGCGCCACCGGGCACGGGGTCGCTCGCAAAGGTGAGGCCGTTGGCGTCGAGGATGTAGAGGATGCCATCTGTTGTGACGACTGCAATGTCGTCATCACCATCGCGGTCGAGGTCGCCTATTGCGGGACTACCGATGATGGGAGATGCGAATGTGGCGAGTGGATTGGATTGGCCGGTGTCGTGTATGAGGTGGATTTGAGCACTGCTGGTAATGGCGATGAGTTCATTGTCCGAATCGCTGTCGATATTGCCCACGGCGAGCGATTGTATGGCGTCGCTCAGGGCGATGTTGCCCGCGATTTCCGATAAAAAATTACCCCATTCGATTTTTCCGTCGCTCCATCCCCAGATATCGACAGGTGTTGTGGGGAATTGTGCAATGACAGGTGTTGTGGAAAAAAAAGAGGAGGTGATATCGACGGTTTCGTGGACTGTACCACCGGGATGCCAGTGCGTTCGAGTTGTTTCTCCGCGATGATAGATGAAGCCGGCTATTTCCGGGTCGCCAATTGCAGGGGTTGTCGCAAATATCTCGCCTGTGCTGTGCTGTGTGCCCGCGATTTTCCACGCGCCAGAACTGTGAAGGATTTCTTTGATGCCATCTCCATCGAGGTCGATGACGCGGGGCGATTCCAGCGTGGGATTCAAGTCTGTGATCGGCCAGTTGTCCAGTTGCCTGGCAAAACGGATAGCAACTGTCATTACTTCACCGGGTGGACTGAGGGTTTCGATGGTTATGTCGCTTTTATAGCCCAAATTGCTGCGGGTATTCGGCGAGGTATCGGGACCAAATAAGGCGTTGTTGCCTACGTAAAAGGCGTCTTCTGGCGCGCCTTCGATACTGCTTAATGAGATGATACCAGCTTGAATGATGCGGCTGGCCGATACATTGCCGATGTCTTGCAAGCCATCGGCTTCTTCGAGAGCAATGCCGCGGCGATATTGAGCAGGTGCAATTTTATAATCGGGGTGGCTATTGATGTGTTTTTCTGCGTCGCTATCTCGAATAATCGCTTCGTCGATGTGGTAGATGAGAATGCCCGAACCGGGTATGAACGCATCGTAGTCGTCTGCGGAAAGCCAGACATTATGAGGGGTAGAAAATTCGATTTGCGGAATGCGATTTTCAATATTGAGACGAGAGAAGCGGTTTTCGATCAGGAAGTATTCCGTGGCGCTGATGGGTACGCGAATAGCCTGCGGAAGATCGGACGAGTTGCCGGATGCGGCGATTTCTACGGTGTCGTTGTGGGTGATTACGAGTGGTTCGAGCCAGCCGAGTTGTATGCGCGACCAGGCTATCATGCGACTGGGTAAAAATCCGATCAAATTTGTACTGGTGGGGTCATTTATCAGGGGTTGGAGCCCCAGACGTGCGGCGTCAATCTGATTGTTGGCGCCTGTATCCATCAAACTCCAGTCGCCAATTGCGGGCAGATCGTTTTCAAAGTCTGACAGACCGGGTAAGCCGAGTTGAGAGGCAAAAAATCGGGCGAGCGTGCCATTGAGACCGCCCTGCCCGTTTGTGCTTATGGCTTCGGGCAATAGCATGCCCGATGTCACCTGAAAAGCACCATTGTTGACGGAAATCGCGCCGTCGGTGAGTTCGATGAGGTCGCGTTCAAAAATAAAAGCCGAGGGTATGTCGTTGAGTTTTTGACCTGCTTCTCCGCCGAGTCCCGCGTGAAATACCGCAAAGGCGTGATATTTTGAGAAGTCTATGGTTGCGCCATCTGCGGCATCTGCAGCGCGAATGCCATCCCGAAAGAGCTGAGTGACGCGCTCATTTATTTCGCGTCTCGTGCGTCCATTGCCGTATTCGATCAAGGGGGTATCGAGGGTGTAACTCGCGGTAGATTCCTGCGGGTACACGTCGTATTCGACGATCAGTTGCCCCCGGGATACGTCGCGGTAATAATTGGATAGAGCTTGAAGGTGGGCCTCAAAATAGGCGCGGTCGTGGGGGGGCGCGTCAAATGGGTAGATGCGATCAGAACTTTCGGATGTGCTGAGATTGAATGTGCCGTCCCCGCTGGTAGTTTCGTTGTCGGGAGTTTCAGGGGGGAAAGAGACGCGCACGGCTAAGACGCGATAGGTGTCGGCAGACATAATGGGCTGTACAAAGAGAGCTATAAGATACAGGAGGATTGAGCATCCGTGCAGGAGGGTCATAGTCAAGCGTCTGTTCAGATTCATAATGCTAAATCAGTGAGAATAGCTGATGCGGTAGATGAGACCGGCCTGGTCGTCCGATACCAGCAGAGAACCGTCGGGCATGACGAGTACATCGACTGGTCTGCCCCAGTTCGATTCGCCCTGTAGCCAGCCTTTTGCGAATGGTTCGTAGCTGATCGCCCTATTGCTATTTAGACGCACCAGGGTGACGCGGTAGCCGATCTTGCTACTGCGATTCCAGGATCCGTGTTCGGCGATGAAGATCTGATTGCGGTACTCTTCTGGAAACATGTCGCCGGTATAGAAGCGCATTCCCAGTGCCGCTACGTGCGGACCGAGGTTCTGGATCGGCGCGACGAACTCTCCGCAGCTACGCTGATCGCCGAATACGGGATCGGCGATGTTGGTGCCGTGGCAGTAGGGATAACCGAAGTGCTGTCCCTCGACGGTTATTCTGTTCAGTTCGTCCGGTGGCACATCGTCGCCCATCCTGTCTCTTCCATTGTCCGTAAACCACAGTTCACCTGTTTCCGGATGCCAATCGAAACCGACGGTGTTGCGAATGCCCCGCGCTATGATGCTGAAGTTGCCATTGGCATCCAATCTTCCGATTGAGGCATATGGATCCCCGCGATTGCAGATGTTACACGGTGCGCCGACCGGCACGTACAGCAAACCGTCGGGTCCAAAGCGGATGAATTTCCAGCCGTGCGATCGATTAGTGGGGAAAGTGTCGTTGACGATTTCTGGCTGCGGCGGGTTGTCGAGTTGTGCTTCGATGTTGCGGTAGCGCAGGATGCGGCTGATTTCAGCTACGTACAGGTCGCCGTTCTTGAAGGCGACGCCATTGGGGTTGTTCAGGTCGCGGGCGAGGAGGATGACCCGCTCTGCTTTGTGGTCGCCGTCTTCGTCGCGCAGTGCGTACACACGGCCGCTGGGGCGGGTGCCGACAAACAGGGTGCCGTCTGGGCTGAGGCTCATCGAGCGAGCGCCAGTTATCCCTTCGGCGTATATGCGAATGTGGAATCCTTCGGGTAGTTCAATTCGCGTCAGGCGTGGATCGCTGGGGGGTGGTGGCTGTGATGATGCCGCAAAGCTATCGACAAATAATAGAAAATCGTCAAATGCAATCTCGCCATTGCCATCCAGATCGTATTTCGCATCGTAGCGCTCTTGACCGGTTTGAGAGCCAAACGCGGTGACAAATAGCAGGAAGTCGGGGAAATCGACAACACCATTGCCATTAAAGTCCGAAGAAGGGGGGCTGCTATTTTGAGAGAAAAGAGACGAAATTAAGAGTGTGAGGTTTAGCAAACTGGCGGTACCGAGCGCGAGAAGGTGAGGTTTGGCATTATATCTCAAGAGATTTAGCATTGTATTCAACTGATGTCTTCGTCGCAAGAGGAGTCAGTTTCTGAACCTGTGGGGCTTAAAATATAAATCCACCCGTGAAGCGGAATGTATTGCTGGCAGGCGTATCTTCTGTCGGCACAAAATATGAGATATCGAAATTTGCCCAGTTGTATTTCAGGCCGAGTCCAAAGGTGGGAAAGTTGCGTTTGCCATCCTTGTCATAGGAATAGCCACTGCGCAAGGCAAAAGCCGAATCTTCAGAAAGCTGGTACATCCATTCGGCACCGACGCGGTAATCCATATCGTCGAATTCCGTAAAACCGTTGCCGCCCGGATTGGGCTTCCAGCCAAAGGTGTCGTCATTCCAGCCAGAAATAAAGGAAAAGAAACCATCCGCGGCGAGGGGTTTATAAACATCCGCGGTGAGCATCAGGGAAGACGAGGTGTTTTTGATCACTTTGTACGCAATGCCAAAAACGAAATTTTGAGGCAGTGGATCTGCCTGATCGGCATCGATAAACGTCATGTTTGGGCCAACATTGTGCAACACACTGCCAAAGCTAAGCCGGTCTGTGGCTGCCCACATGAGACCTATATCTCCGGCAAAAGAAGTCGCTGTACCTTTGCCTTGCTCAATACCTGCGCCTGTGTCGGAGAGGTGTTCATAGATGAATTTAACTGTGATGCCCATGGCCAGATTTTTGAAGAGGTGCGTGCCATAAGATACGCCCAGGGCCATGCCGTAGCTCTTAAATGTGCCCAGAAGATTTCCCTCTTCATCGGTGCGTTGTTGTTCGCCCAAAGAACTGTAAATGAGGCTGTATCCCAGATTGCCAATATCACTAAATGGATGTGTGTAAGCACCAAAGGACGAAAAGATGTCACTGGCCAGTCGGGGAACGGGTTTGTAAAGGGTGGTGCTGAGACTGTGAATTTGCAACGAGGCCAGTGCGGCGGGGTTGTAGTACGTGGCGTTGGCGTCATCGGCAATAGCGACGTACGCATTGCCCATGCCCGCTGCACGAGCCGATGGTGCGAATAACAAAAAAGTGGCTGCAGCATGGCTTTCTGGCGTTGCATAAGCTGGGGTGCTGAACAGGCCAATACCAAACGCGAACAGGGCGAGAAGGCGGTGTTTCATGGGGTTCTCCTTTATAGAATTGGCCGGAAAGCCTGCAAGATATGAAAAAACCCGGCCGTGAGCGCGTGTGAACGCGCCGCCAACCGGGGGGCATTCTAACATCGCGCGCTAAAGCAGACACATCACGGATATCGGACAAATGACCGATGGGATTTTACCGATGTAAAAAACAGCGCTTTAGCGGTGATGCGATAGACAATTTCCCTGATTAATGGTGAGATAAAATCAAAAAAACTGCTTGTTTGAGACTCGCGTGTTGACTATTTTCAAATCACGAATTTTTTTTAGTGAAGGAGGAGAATCGTGATTGATCGGGATTTACTCGATATTTTGGCCTGTCCAGAGAACAAAATGCCCGTGAAATTGGCCGATCAACCGCTGATTGATACGATCAATAGCGCGATTGAAAAAGGCGAGGTTAAAAACCGGGGGGAGCAAAAAGTTGAACAGCCAATTGATGGAGGCCTGGTGCGCGAAGATCGCGTCTTTTTATATCCCATTCAGGACGCGATTCCCATCATGTTGATCGACGAAGCCATCCCAATAGAAAAATTCGTGTCTCAATAGGCTTTTCCCCATTTCTAAAGTATTTTAGAACTTCAACAAATCCTTCCCATGTGTCAAGCCTTTTTTGAACGGTTTAGACGTTTTCCCATGCAGCGAGTTCCACATTTTTTTACAAAATTTATGTACTATCGTTCACATGAGGGTCGTTTTGAGAAAAAATATCTGGATCGCGTTCGCGTTTGGGTTTTTATCTGGTGCATGTGGTGGAGGAGATGAGACAGTAAAATTAGATGTACCGGCGCTGGATGGCGGGAGCATAAGTTGGCGGACATGGAGCCAAAGAGATTCTGCCCGAGTCCTCGGGCGCCCCATTTTATTATTTTTTTTTACACAGCGATCGGCCTGGTGCCGCGATCTGGCAGCGAGATGTTTTGAAAATTCAGAAATTGCGCGGGCAATTGCCCGTTACACTTTGCCGATATGGGTTGATGCCGATCAGCGGCCCGATTTGTTTGAGCGTTTTGGTCTGGGTGGGGTTCCATCTCTATCTTTTTTGACGCCTGATGAGCAATGGATCACGGGCAGCACCTATCTCGATCCCGATGATATGATAGATCTGTTGCGATGGGTGCAAATTTTGTACGATAATCCCGATAGGCTCGTCAGGCTCGAAGAGCAGCGGGCAGAGTTGAAGCGACGAGCGGAACTCGAAAAAAAGAGAGATCCACGCCCTCGTATCGAACCGAGCACAGTGCTTTTGCACCGCGTGCGCGATAGTTTAAAATCGGTAGTAAAAAGCGGTTTTGATCCAGGTCCTGAAGGCCTTCTCGCGCTTGCAGAAGTGGGTATTGATTCGCCTTTGATCAATTTTGCACACAGCGCACGGCGCGATACAGATGGCGTTTATATGTTGGGGGTATTAACGCATCGCGGACCTGTGACTGATGCAGAAAAACACATGGCGGTCAATGCCCAATTGTTGCGGGCGTTTGCACGGGTAAATTTGTCTCGCGATCTGGCCGATGCGGTGCTCGAACTATTTGCCGTATCTGGCGATGTTTTGTTGGGGGCCGGGCTGGCTGGCTTTCGAGATCAGGCGGGAAATGTATTGTGGGATTCAGAGATTTATTCGGGCTGGAATGCACTGGCAGTTTCGGGTTTGTGTGCGGCGTTTCGCGAGACTCGAGAGACGCGTTTTTTAGATGCTGGACGGCGAATTTTTGAAGCGGTTAAGACGCGATTTGAACGGGAAGATAGCCTGTTTGCCCACGCGCAATCTCTGAGTAAGCCCCATTTTTTGCTGGATCAGGTTTTAATCATCCGCGCCGCCCTCGATTTGTTTGAGACTCAGAAACGCGAGGCCGATTTGTTATTTGCGCGGGCGCATGCAGATCGGATTATGACAGTTTTTGCCGATTCTTCGGGTGCTTTGAAAGACCGAATGCCCGAGGTCAATGCCGCGCTATCGCCCGCTATTGATCGGTGGTTGCCTTCTGGAAATGGTGTAGCAGCACAGGTTTTTATGCGGCTTTTTGTGCAGACGCAGATGCCGCGCTATCGAGATCGGGCCGAAGCGATTTTGACCGCTCTGATTGGACCCAATATAGATCGCATCGGATATGCCGGCGCGCTGAATCGCGCATTGGCGTTATTTGTGCGAGAAAGCGAAAACTAATGGCTAATAATCGGTTGCTCATTATTGGTGCATCGGGCTTTTTGGGGCACGCGCTTTGCGATGTATCCTGCGATGGCTGGGAGCGAGTACCTGCGTCGCGTAGCGGTAAAGGTCATCTCTTCGTGGATTTGACACGGTCCGATTTGGTACACGAGGTAGTGGCACAGGTGCGCCCCCGGTGGGTGATCAATTCGGCAGCTATGACAAGTGTTGATGGATGCGAGCGAAATCCCGCGCTTGCGCGTGCGATACACGTCGTTGGAACGCGCAATCTGGTTCAAGCGTGTGAACGGGTTGGATGTGGTCTGGTGAACTTATCGACCAATTATGTGTTTGATGGAGAGAAAGGGCCTTATGCCGAAGGCGATGAAGCACAGCCAGTGAATGTGTATGGGCAGACCAAATTAGAAAGTGAAGCTATTCTGTTGAATGCACTTTGCCCCGGCATTGTGGTGCGAACGGCGGTATTGTACGGTTTTCACTCATCTTGTCGGCCCAATTTTGTGACCTGGTCTATTTCATCGCTGGCAGGACGGGAGGCGATTCGCGTGGTGATAGACGAGTGGACAAATCCGACTTTTGTCGATGAACTCGCCGCATTTATTTTGCAACTGTGTCGCACTGACTTTCGCGGCGTGGTGCATTTTGGAGGAGCTGATTTTTTGACGCGCTTTGAAATGGTCGAGCGGATTTGTGCTGTGATGGGGCTTGATTTTTCGCTGGTGTCTTCTACAACGTCCGCAGAATTTGGGCAGCTTGCACAGCGTCCGTTGCGAGCGGGGTTGACAACCGCACTTGCCAGAACACTGTGTGATATTGTACCTGCCTCTTTTGATCGTAATTTAAGACAATTAAAGGGCGTTTTTCACAGGATTGTTAATACCTATGTCTGATAATACACTCCGCATTTCTCTGATTACACCCACCTATAACGAGCGCGAGAACATTTCTTTATTGGTAGAAGAAATATTCGACGTTCTGAAAGACTATCCCGACATCGATCTCGAATTAATTGTGGTTGATGATAATTCGCCCGATGGTACGGGAGAGGTGGCCGAATCACTCGTGGATCGCTATCCGGTGCAGGTGGTCCACCGCACCGGGAAATTGGGATTGGGTAGCGCCGTGATGGCCGGATTTGAGCGGGCAGAGCGGGATCTCCTGGGGGTGATTGATGCCGATTTGAGCCACGATCCCATTGTTTTGCCTCAACTCATTTACGGGTTGCGGGATCACGATCTGGCTATTGGTAGCCGGTTTGATTCGGAGAGTCACGTCGAAAAATGGGCCTGGTACCGCAGGATTATTTCCCAATTGGGAGTATTTCTCGCGCGGCAATTAACCGGTGTGCAAGATCCTCTGGCGGGCTATTTTTTCTTGCATCGGCGCGTTATTAAAGACATGGTATTGACTTCGCCGGGGTATAAAATTTTGCTGGAGATTCTGGTCAAAGGACATTATGAGTCTTTTATAGAAGTACCCTTTGTGTTTCGCAACCGGCAATACAGCAGTAGCAAGTTAAACTGGACTGAGTACTATTTGTTTCTCAAGCAATTATTGACATTCTATATTTTTTCCAAAAAGAGCAACGCCGATAATAAATAATCTGGTATTTTGGCTTGACAGAGGAACAATTGGCTTTTATGTTGAGCATTGATTTGTGCATTT
This sequence comes from Gemmatimonadota bacterium, assembly GCA_026705765.1. Lineage (NCBI taxonomy): Bacteria > Pseudomonadati > Gemmatimonadota > Gemmatimonadota bacterium. The sequence goes on along the minus strand of JAPPAB010000079.1, from coordinate 9,010 downwards.
CTTTCGAAACTGGAGGCGTTTATGGCAGTGCAGCACGAACTCAATACCCAGATATCTCTTCCGCTTTCCAAAGCGGTGGAGATCAGTTTTAATAGCGTTAAGATTCGATTTGGCCGGTCTTTGATTACGGTGAGTGGTATTGTGCTTGCTATCGCTTTTTTGATGTCGATTTGGGCGGGCAATTCCATTATTGACGGTTTGATGTCTGCCAGCGATCCCAAGATCAACTTGATCTTGCAACAAAAGGGTGTTGAGATTGATCCCGATAGTGCCGCCGCAATGCAGCAGCGCTCTAAGGATGCATGGTTGGTGGTGTTGTCACTGCTCGTGTGTTTGGTGGGTATTGCCAATGCTATGCTGATGTCTGTTACCGAGCGGTTCCGAGAGATTGGTACCATGAAGTGTATGGGCGCATTGGACGGATTTATTATTAAGCTGTTTATTCTCGAATCGACGTTTATGGGTACAGCAGGTACGATTATTGGCGTGATCATTGGGTTTTTGCTGACTGCATTGCTCAATATGTCGAGTTTTGGCACGGTGATTTTCGATCATCTTCCTATGGCGCAAATTCTTCAAGATGGTGGTAAAGCTATTGTTATTGGTTCTGTTTTGTCGCTGATTGGCGGTATTTTGCCAGCCTATCGCGCTGCCAAGATGGAGCCAGTTGACGCGATGTCATTGGAAGTTTAAATCTGATTGTGAGGTGTTTTATGGCTGCCGAAGAAAAAACAGAAACGAATGCAGAGGCCGAAGAAGCGACAGTTGTACGCACGCAAGATGTGAAGAAGGTGTACGTAATGGGCGATGAGCAGATTCACGCACTCAAAGGTGTGGATCTGGAAGTGACACAGGGCGAATACCTGTCCATTATGGGACCTTCTGGTTCGGGGAAGAGTACTCTGTTCAATATGGTGGGTGGATTGGACAAGCCGACCGAGGGCAAGGTTTATATCGACGATGTCGATGTCGCCCAACTCGACGCTTATGAACTCGCGTGGTTGCGCTGCCGAAAAATCGGTTATATCTTTCAATCTTATAATTTGATTCCGGTGATGACAGCGCTTGAGAATGTGACCCTGCCGATGGTGTTTGCCGGACTGACGAGCGACGAGGCGCGCGACAAGGGCGTGGAATTGTTGACCCAGGTCGGTCTGGGCGAGCGCGTGATGCACAAGCCTTTTGAGCTTTCGGGTGGGCAGCAGCAGCGCGTGGCTGTTGCGCGGGCTTTTGCCAACGACCCTGCGATCATTCTGGCTGACGAGCCGACTGGGAATCTCGATTTGAATACGGGGCGGGAGATTATTGAACTGTTGCGTCAGATGAACGAGGAGTCGGGCGTGACCGTGATTTCAGCGACGCACGATCACAAGATGCTGTCGGTATCTGACCGCGTGGTGTGGGTGCGCGATGGCCGCGTAGATCGCATTATTGACCGCGATGAGTTGAAGATTGAGGTGGGCACGATTGATGGTCATGAATAACTTCCTTCTTGACACTGTTTTAGAATTTGTTATCTTTGGCGCGTCTGATATATAAATCTCGTTTAAGGAATTTGATGTGATGAACGCTTTTGCAACCTGCTTCTGGTATTTTTGGCGTCGATTTGACGGCCGATATTATTATCGCCGCCCGTCCAAGAGTGTGGTTTGTCCTGCGTTTTAAGTGTGATGTAAGTGAATAAAAGTACGAGGTCGTGGGCAAACTGCTCACGACCTTTTTTATTTTTTTCAGGATTTTCCAGTGATTCAACCCGATCTCAAAACTGTGAAAAAGTTGAGCAAAGGCTGTGGTCTCGTTCCCATTTCAAGAGAGTTGCTCGCGGATACAGAGACGCCGGTTTCGGCCTATTTGAAAATTCGCGCCAGATCATCGCATGCGTTTTTGTTTGAAAGCGTGGTGGGCGGCGAGCAGATTGGGCGGTATTCGTTTTTGGGCGTGGATCCGTTTTTGGTTTTTCGTTCGCGCGGAACAAAAATTTCGATTGAACATGCGACGACGGGTGAGCTGCGACTATTTAAGGGGGAACCTATTGAGGTGTTGCGGGGGTTGTTAAAAAAATATCACTCGCAACATATAGAGGGGTTTCCTCGATTTACAGGTGGTGCCGTGGGCTATGTGAGCTATGATGCCGTGCGTTTGATTGAGCGCATTCCCGAGACGGTTGAAGACGACCTCGGTCTGGACGATATATTTTTTTCGTTTTACGATTCTGTGCTGGCGTTTGACAATGTGACGCACAAAGTGCATGTGATGGCCAATGTGCATACAGAAGGAGATTTGGAGGCTAATTACGAGGATGCAGTCAAACGGATCGATGCACTGATTGAGGCACTGGCTCAACCGGTGGATGCATCCCTGAAGCCTGGAACGAGTTCGTGCGAGGTGACTTCAAATACGAGCAAAGAAGCGTATATGGATGTGGTGGCGCGTTGCGGGGAATACATCGTGGCAGGTGATATTTTTCAGGTGGTGCCTTCACAGCGTTTTGCAATGGATGTGACGGTGGATGCGCTGGATATTTATCGGGCGTTGCGGACGGTGAATCCTTCGCCTTATATGTTTCACGTCGATTTGATAGACCATCAACTCGTGGGCGCGTCGCCTGAGTTGCTCGTCAGGGTAGAGGATGGGGTGGTGCAGGTGAGACCTATTGCGGGGACGCGGTGGCGCGGCAAATCAGAGGCAGAGGATCAGGTGCTGTCACAGGAATTGTTGGCAGATGAAAAAGAACGCGCCGAGCATATTATGCTGGTGGATCTGGGGCGCAATGATGTGGGGCGCGTCTCAAAGTTTGATACGGTGCGCGTGACCGAGCAGATGACGATTGAACGCTATTCACATGTGATGCATATCGTTTCGAATGTGCGCGGCGAATTGCACGAGGGGGTCGATGCGCTGGACGCGCTTTTTGCATGTTATCCGGCGGGTACAGTGTCGGGTGCGCCAAAAATTCGGGCGATGGAGGTTATCGACGAGATGGAACCTACGCGCCGCGGGCCTTATGCCGGTGCGGTGGGTTATATCGATTTTGCGGGCAATATGGATACGTGTATTGCCATTCGCACGCTGGTGATTAAGGATGGGAAAGCGTATGTGCAGGCAGGAGGGGGCGTGGTGTTCGATTCCGAGCCGGAATACGAATATCAGGAGACTGTGAACAAAGCGCGGGCACTGTTTCGGGCGGTGGAAATGGCTGAAGGAGGAGAGTTGTCGTGATTCTCGTCATTGATAACTACGATTCTTTTACTTATAACCTCGTTCAATATCTCGGGGAACTGGGTGCGGATCTGGTGGTGTATCGCAATGATCAGATCTCACTTGAGGAGATTGATGATATGGCGCCCGAGAAGATCGTTATTTCTCCGGGGCCGTGTACGCCAAACGAAGCGGGGATTTCCGTGGCTCTGGTGCAGCGTTTTGCCGGAAAAATTCCGATTTTAGGGGTTTGTTTGGGACATCAATCTATTGGACAGGCGTTTGGTGGGAAAATTGTGGGCGCGCCGACAATTATGCACGGGAAGGTGTCGGAGATTCATCATAGCGGGGAGTCTATTTTTCAGGGACTACCCGAGCCGTTTATTGCCACGCGCTACCATTCGCTGGTGGTGGAGAGAGATAGCCTTCCCGATTGTTTGGAAATTACAGCAGAGACCGGTGATGGCGTGATTATGGGCTTGCGCCATCGAGATATGGCGGTGGATGGCGTGCAGTTTCATCCGGAATCGATTTTGACGGGTGAGGGCAAGAATTTGCTGCAAAATTTTCTCGATGCATGATTTGTTAGCTGAGGAGATGAATATGAACATACAAGAGGCGATTGCAAAAGTGATTGAAGGTGCGGATTTGAGCCGGGGTGAGATGACGGATGTGATGAATCAGATTATGTCGGGCGAGGCGACGGATGCACAGATCGGCGCGTTTTTGATTGCGTTGCGCGTGAAGGGCGAGTGTGTTGATGAGATTGCCGGGGCTGCGTCTGTGATGCGCGAGAAGGCGACGCCTATTGCGACAAGGCACGATGTGATTGTCGATACTTGTGGCACGGGGGGCGATCATTCGGGCACGTTTAATATTTCGACGACAGCGGCATTTGTGGCGGCTGGGGCGGGTTTGTGTGTGGCCAAACACGGCAATCGCGCGGCGACGAGTCAAAGCGGTAGTGCGGATGTGCTGGGTGCATTGGGTGTGAATATTGAGGCATCGCCCGAGACGGTGAGCAGGTGTCTGGACGATGTGGGTATCGGGTTCTTGTTTGCTATTTCGTTACACGGGGCGATGAAATACGCGATTGGACCGCGTCGGGAAATTGGTGCGCGGACAATTTTTAATGCGCTGGGACCGTTGAGCAATCCGGCGGGTGCAACGCGGCAGGTGGTCGGTGTGTACAGCGCGGCATTGACCGAGACTCTCGCGGGTGTTTTAGGGACTCTGGGAGCGGAGCGCGCGTTTGTCGTCCACGGTTCGGATGGTTTGGATGAGATGACGCTGACGGGGCCGACGCGGGTGAGTGAATTGAAGAATGGATCGGTTTCGACGTATGATGTATCGCCTGGGGACTTTGGGCTGGCGCAGGCCCCAGTCGACGCGCTAAAAGGCGGGGATGCCGATTATAATGCGGAGATTACGCGGTCGATTCTGAATGGCGAAGAAGGTCCTCGGCGAGATATTGTGTTGTTGAATGCGGCAGCGGCAATTGTGGCGGGGGATAAGGCGCGTGATTTGATGGAAGGCGTGCAGGCCGCGGCTGAAGTGATTGATTCGGGCAAGGCGTTGGAGAAGTTGGAGGGGTTGGTGGCGGCGAGTCAGGAATGATTGGAGTGAGGTAAAATGGCTCTTTCCGTAGGTGTTGCTGGTTTGCGATTTGGCATGTCCTGGGCACGGGTGTTTGATGCGTATGCCGAGACTGAGTTGGTCGCTGTTTGTGACATCCAGCAGGAGAAACTGGACGAGGCAAAAGAGCAGTTGAGTGTCGATGTTTGTTATGCGGCTTTTGATGATCTGGTCGCTGATGAACGGGTTGATGCGGTGGCTATTTTTACTCCCGCGCCGCTTCATGCAGAACATGTGATTCGAGCGATTCGGGCAGGTAAGCACGTTTTGTGTGCCGTGCCCGCTGCGCTGACTATGGATGAGGCAAGGGCGCTGGTCGAGGTTATTTCAGAAAGTGATCGCATTTATATGATGGCAGAGAATTGGGTCTATGAACCCAGTGTGGTGCGTGCGAGGTCGCTTTATGAGTCGCGGAAATTGGGGCGTATTTACTATGCCGAAGCCGAGTATATTCACGGTTTAAAAGCGTTGAGACGACATCCCGATGGACGATCTACCTGGCGGAATAGTCTGCAACCCCTTCTTTATCCGACACATGGGACGTCGCCGTATTTGAATATGACGGGCGACCGCTTGGTTGAGGTCATGGCTGTTTCGGCTTCAGGACGAGATGAGTTTTTAGAAGGGTATGAAGCAGATTGGGTACAGACGGCTTTGTTTCGAACCGAAGAAGGTGCGGTGTTCAGGTTGACCAATTCGTTTCAGAATGTGCATGGGATGAGCCATTTTTTGAGTTTTTATGGCGATGAGGGCTCATTTGAGACAGGGCGATTTCGCGAAGCCCGAACGGTGTGTTATTATTCGGTGGGGAATAAGGAGCAGGTGACGCGAGAAGAATGCCACCATCCCGAGTTGTCCCAGTTTTCGGACGCGCTCGGTGCAGGTCACGGCAAAACGAGTATGCTCATTGTTCTGGATTTTGTGCGGGCGGTTGCGAATGGATCGCCACCGCCGGTAGATTTGATGCAGGCGCTGGATATGACACTGCCCGGTATTGCGGGGTTGCAGTCAGTACGCGAAAATGGATGGGTGTCCGTTCCCGATCCGCGGTCTTGGCTTTAGGATGGTGGGACTTTATGGCCGGCAATATTCTCGATGAGATTGTGGCGTATAAACGCGATTTTCTCGCCAGGTGTATGGGGCAGACGCCGTTTCAGGAGATGGCGCAGTTGGCCGAAGATGCGCCAGAGCCGCCTTCGTTTTTTGATGGGCTGGTATATGGGGATGATATTGCTGTGATTGCCGAGGTGAAAAAGGCTTCGCCGTCCAAGGGTGTGATCCGCGGGGATTTTGACGCGGTGGATATTGCGAAAATTTATGTGGAAAATGGAGCTTCGGCGATTTCGGTATTGACGGATGAGAAATTTTTTCAGGGGTCGGCAGATTATTTGACTCAGATTTCAACAGTTGTTGATCGGCCCATTTTGAGAAAGGATTTCACGATTGATCCCTATCAGATTTACGAGGCGCGCGCGATTGGGGCTTCGGCTGTGTTGTTGATTGTGTCGATTTTAACGCCTCGAGAATTGTCCTTATTTATAGCGACGAGTCGGGCATTGGGGCTGGATGCGCTGGTGGAGGTGCACGAGAGAGAAGAACTGATGGTCGCACTTGATGCGGGTGCAGAGATTATTGGGATTAACAATCGGAATTTGAAAACTTTTGATACGTCTCTGTGTACGACTTATGGGTTGATCGATTATATTCCCGATGATGTGTTGAAGGTGAGTGAGAGCGGTATTTATACGCGCGAGGATGTTGTCGCGCTTCGAGATGCGGGCGCAGATGCCGTGCTGGTGGGCGAGAGTTTGATGCGCGAACCGGATATTGCCGCCAGGTTGCAGGAGTTGATAGGGCATGCGAGCTAAAATTTGCGGTGTTACAAATCGGGATGATGCGCTGTGCGCGGTTGATCATGGTGCAGATGCCCTGGGGTTTAATTTTTACGAGAAGAGTCTTCGCTATATCGCGCCCGAGAAAGCCGGAGAAATTATTTTTGATTTGGCACCATTTGTGACTCCCGTAGGGGTGTTTGTGAATGCATCGGAGCGCGAGATTGACGTTGCCGTGAAGTTGGCGGGACTTCGAGCGATTCAATTGCACGGGGATGAGCCGCCCGAAGCATGTCTGGGGCATGCGGTTCCGGTGATTCGCGCGCTTCGCGTGGGACGCGATTTTGATGTGCAGACCATGGGGTCGTATCTGGTCAATACATTCTTATTGGATACAGAGAAAGCGGGTTTTTACGGCGGTACGGGGGAGATATTTGACTGGACAAAGGCGGTGGAGGCAAAAGAGTATGGGCGCATTATTCTTGCTGGTGGGCTAAATCCAGATAATGTTCAGGAGGCGATTGAGCGAGTTGGTCCCTATGCGGTGGATACGAGTAGTGGCGTAGAAGCCGAGCCAGGGAAGAAGGATCACAAAAAAGTACGAGATTTTTTGGCGCGTGCAAAGGCGTGATATGAATATGGAGATAAAAACGTGGATGTGTTAGACGATTTGGCATTTCGTGGCTATATTTTTCAGATGACAGATGAGGATAAGCTCCGCAGGCGTTTGGCAGAGGGGCAGATGACATTGTATTGCGGATTTGATCCCACAGCCGATAGTCTGCATGCGGGCAGTCTGGTTCCTATTATGGGATTGCGTCGCTTTCAAGATGCGGGACACAAGCCCATTGCACTCGTGGGCGGTGGCACGGGATTGATCGGCGATCCGAGTGGAAAAGCAGAAGAGCGTCAGTTGAATTCCCTGGAGGTAGTGCAGGCATATACAGAGCGCCAGCGCGCGCAGTTGGAGAAGTATCTGGATTTTGAGACCGGGCACAATTCGGCGCTGATGGTGAGCAATTATACCTGGCTTTCGGAGTTGCGTACGATTGAATTTTTGCGCGATGTGGGCAAACACTTTTCAATGGGATATATGCTGGGCAAGGAGTCGGTGTCGTCGCGTCTTTCAACCGGGATTTCGTTTACCGAATTTAGTTATATGATTTTGCAGGCGTATGATTTTATGGAGTTGAACCGGGAGTATGGCTGTGAGCTTCAGATCGGGGGCAGTGATCAGTGGGGCAATATTACAGCGGGAATAGAGTTGTGTCGGCGCGTGCTGAATAAGACTGTGTATGGGTTGACGTTTCCTCTGCTGGAAAAATCGGATGGGACGAAATTTGGCAAGACCGAGACGGGTACGTTATGGCTCGATCCCGAGAAGACGTCGCCCTATCAATTTTATCAGTTTTGGGTGAATGCAGCGGATCGCGATGTGGTGAAATTTTTGAAGTTGTTCACTTTTTTGAGCCGCGAACGCATAGAGGAATTGGAGCGAGAGGTGGAGGCGCGACCCGAGAAGCGCGAGGCGCAGCGCGTGCTGGCCGAAGAGGTGACGACTTTTATCCACGGTGCAGCCGCAAAGGATCGCGCCGTGCATATTTCCGAGGCGCTGTTTTACGGCAATTTGTGGGATTTGAATGAACAGGAGATCGCAGAGGGGTTTAGCGATGTGCCGTCTTACGCGCTCAAAGGTGCTGATGAAGTGGGTTTGATCGATTTGCTCGTGGATGCGCGGATTTCTTCGTCCAGACGACAGGCGCGTGAAGATATCGGGAATGGTGCTATTTATATCAATGGGCAACGCTGTATAGATATGGGCCATATTTTAGAGCCATCTGAAAGACTGGCTGGAAAATATCTGGTGATTCGCCGCGGCAAACGCAGCTACTTTTTGGTAAAGTGGTCGGCGTGACTGGGCAGGTGTATGTAGATTTTTCACTAATTACTTAACCCAAAGGAAGGATTTTTTCATGAAAGCACCCTGGATTACCTACCGTCCGGAACTCAAGGTACTCGATTGTACGATCCGCGATGGCGGTTTGATGAATGACCATCATTTTGATGATGATTTTGTAAAGGCCGTGTATGAAACATGTGTCGCGGCAGGTGTTGACTATATGGAAATTGGGTACCGAAACTCCAAGGAGATGTTCCCCAAAAGAGATTTTGGTGCGTTCCGACACAGCGATGAAGAGGATATTCGCAAAATTACCGGGGATCACGATCCCGAAGCGACGGGGATGAAACTCGCAATGATGGCGGATGCGGGCAAGAGCGATTGGGCTGAAGATATTCTGCCATGCAGCGAGAGTGTGGTCGATATGGTGGGCGTGGCGGGTTAT